>NZ_JBHXRU010000093.1:0-25601 GCF_042716255.1 Streptomyces sp. NPDC058662
CCCCGATCCGGCCCCCACGGGCAACGCGGCGCCGGTGCCCGCCGCGGCGCCGAGCCCCCGGCGACCCGTACCCGGGCCGCCGGGCGCCCACGGCCGCCGGCGCGTGCGGCGCGGGCCCCCGGGGTGGCGTTCGCCCAGGCGGGAGACGTGCTCGCCCGCGGCGTCGGCGAACAGCCGGGTGTCCGGAACGCGTATCTCCGGGCCGAACAGCGTGGACAGCTGCGGCCGCGGCAGGCCCGTCTGGAGCGCGACCACCTCCCGCAGCACGCCCGTGAGCTGGTCCGCCATCTCCTGCGCGGAGGCGAACCGCCGCCCCGGGTCCGGGTCCGTCGCCCGTACCAGCAGCCGGTAGAACGACTCGTACCGCCCGAACACCTCGATGTGCTCCGGATCCGGCAGCGAGTCCACGAACACGTTCGTGTAGCCCTGGAAGTCGAAGGTCAGCACGGCCAGCGTCCGCGCCACCGTGTACAGGTCCGAGGCCACCGACGGGCCCAGCTCCGCGACCTCCGGCGCCTGGTAGCCCACCGTGCCGTAGATGGCCGACTCCTCGTCGTCCATCCGCCGCACCGCGCCCATGTCGATCAGCTTCAGCTGGTCCTGCTGCTGGATGGCGTTGTCGACCTTGAAGTCGCAGTACAGGAGGTTTCTGCTGTGCAGGTGGCCCAGGGCCTCCAGGGCCTCGATCCCGTACGCGCAGGCCTGCTCCACCGGCAGCGGATCGCGCCGCCCGTCGGGCCACCGCCGCTCGTTGGCGATCTCCTTGAGCGACTTCCCGCCCACGTACTCCATCACGATGTACCCGTCCAGCGAACCGGTCCGCTGGTCCAGGTGCTCCACGAAGTTGTAGATCCGCACGATGTTGGAGTGCTCGATCTCCGCCAGGAAGCGGCGCTCCGAGATCGCGGCCGCCATCGCGTCCTGGTCGCCGGTGTCCAGCAGGCCCTTGAGGACCACCCACCGGTCCGAGACCGCCCGGTCCACCGCCAGGTACACCCACCCGAGCCCGCCGTGGGCGAGGCAGCCCGCGACCTCGTACTGGCCGTGCACCACCTCACCGGACCGCAGCTTGGGCACGAAGGAGTACGGGTGCCCGCACTTCGTGCAGAACCCTTCCGTCCGCCCCGGCCGCTCGCCCCGGGCCCGGCCCACCGGGGCCCCGCAGTCCGACCGCGAGCAGAACCGCTTCCGCTCGGGGACCTCCGGGTTCTCCAGGACCGCCGCCGCCGGATCGGGACGGGGCACCTCCGGTACGTTCACCAGCCCCGCGCCGAGCCGGCCGCGCCCCGAGGACGAGGCCGCCGAACCGGAACTGCGCACCGACACCGACCGGATGGACCCGCCACCCGACAGCGAGCGCGACAGCCGGCCCGACACGGAGCGCCGGGACGAGGACGACCGCGACGAACGGGACGACGCCCGCGAGGACCCGCCCGAACGCGAGGACCCGCCCGACCGCGAGGACCCGCCCGACCGCGAGGACCCGCCCGAACGGGAGGACCCGCCCGACCCCGACGAGCCCTCCGAACCCCGCGGACCCGCCGATCCGCGCGACCCCCGGGCCGCGCTCGTCATCCCCGTGGGCGGGGACACCAGCTCCTCCGCGCCCGCGGCGACCGCGCCGACGGGCGCCAGCCCGCAGGTGTCGCAGTACAGCTCGCCGCCACCCATGTCCTCGTACGTGCCCGGGCAGCCGGGGCGCGCGCACACGCTTCCGATCAGGCTCATGCGCCCTCCGTTCCGGGGGTCGCCGTGCCCTGCACCGCGACCGCCTCCGCTGCCGCCCGCTGGTAGCGCTGCACGGCCTGCTCGGCCGCCCGCAGGTCGCAGGGCGCGCTCCACAGCATCCGCCGGGCCGTGTCGTACCGCTCGATCAGGAGCGGGTCCTCCGCCATGCCGTGCCGGGCCACCTTCGCCTTGTACGCGTCGAGGCGGCCGCGCAGCTCGGCCCGTACCGCCAGCGGGGCCGTGACCGCCGTCAGCGATTCGCGGGCGCGGCGCAGCTCCTCCTCGGCCCGCTCCTCCAGGGACTCCAGCAGCGGCGACAGGCGGTGCCAGCGGGACTGGCGCCGGTGCTCGGCCGCCGCCGCCAGCTGCTCCTGCAACGCCGTCGGCGGGCCGCTCACCGCCGGCACCTCGGACGCGGCGATCTTGGCCAGTACCTCGACCCGGGCCGTCCGCGCCTCCGCCAGGGTCCGGTCGGCCCGGGAGAGCACGTCCCGCAGGCTGATCAGCCGCTGCTCGGCGTCCTGCCGCACGTCCAGCACGGCCTCGACCTCCCGGCGTACGTCTTCCAGCGCCAGCGCGGCCCGGTCGTAGCGAGTGGTGTCCGGACGGCCGCCGCCGGGCGCGGAACTCGCCGCCGACGGCTGCCAGAACGCCAGCGGGTCCGCGATGACCCGCGCCCGCAGCTCCGCCAGCTCGGCGGTGATGTCCTCCAGGTCGTCGCCCGAGGGGTGCTCGCCCGGACGCACCCCCACCGAGCGGGCCAGGGCGCGGGTGCGGTGCAGTTCGGCCGCGAGCAGGTCGATCCGGGCGGGCAGCGCGGACCAGACCGCGTCGGCCGCGACCACCACGTCCAGCGAGCGCGCGTACAGGTCGTTCATCCGGGCCACCAGCTCGGCGAGCGAGATCCGCTCGGCCAGCGCGGCGCCCTCCACGGCGGCCCCCGCGATCAGCACCCCGGGACCGCGCAGCCGCTCGGTCAGCTCGGCGAGGTCCTCGCGGCCGGGCCAGCGGCGCCGCTCGCGGATCTCCCGGGCGGCGCCCAGCGCCCCGCTGTAGGCGTCGAAGTACGTCCACAGCCGGGTGATGTCCGCGTCGGCGGCGGCCCACCGCTCGGCGGTGACGCCGGTCAGCGCGGCCCCCTCCAGCAGCCGGCGCCCGGCGTGGTCCTGCAGGGCGAGCAGCGAGGTCTCGACGGCCTCGTGCTCCGCGCCCAACCGCGCCAGCGCGCGGTCGACGCCGTCCCGGTCCAGAACCGCGGGCTCCGCCGCGGACCCCGTCCCGGCCCCGGTCCCCGATCCCGACTCCGCCACCGACCGTGCCTCCGCTTCCGCTGTCGCTCCCGCTGCGGCTTCCGCTGCCGCGTCCGCTCCCGCCACCGGCCTCAGCCGTCCCGGTACTTGGGCGCGGGGGGTGCCGTGACGCCGGGCAGCACGGGCTCCAGGTGCTTGCGGTACGCCTGCATCCACGGGCTGTCGTGGCCGCCCGCGCGGTAGCCCTCCAGCACGTTGTTGACCCGGCGGACCAGGTCGGCGGCGTCCTTGTTCATCGCCACACCGTAGAACTCGCGGGTGAAGGGCGAGCCCACAAGCCGCACCGAGGGGTCCTGCGCCGCCTGGCCGGCGGCGAGGGCGTTGTCCGTGACGATGCCGTCCACCTCGCCCAACTGCAGCCGCACCAGGCAGTCCAGCTGGTTGGGGACGGTCACCGGAACCGAGCCGTACGACTGGGCCTTGAGGGCCGCCTCGGCCGTCGAGCCGGCGGCGGTGCAGATCCTGCGGTCGCGCAGCGAGGCGTCGTAGCCCGTGATGGGCGAGACCTTGGGCACCAGGACCTGCTGCCCGGCCTCGAAGTAGGCGGTGGAGAACGCCACGTCCTCCAGCCGCTTGCAGTTGATGGTCATGGTCCGCACGACGATGTCGACCCGCCCCTCCTGGAGGGCGGGGATGCGCTGGCTGGTGGGGATCGCCCGGTAGATGACCGCGTTCTCGTCGCCCAGGATGTCCTTGGCCAGCGCCTTGACCAGGTCGATGTCGAAGCCGTCCAGCCTGCCCTCGGCGGACTGGTTGCGGTAGCCCCAGCGGAAGCTGTTCTGGTCCACGCCGGCGACGAGCTTGCCCGCCGCCTTGATCCGCTCGATCGCCGGCCCGTCCACCCCGGACGGGCGCAGGCTGGCCTCCGGGTCCTGGCAGGTGTCGCCGGGCAGGGCTGGGGACAGGGCCACCGAGGCCGGGGGCCCGGAGGCCGCCGGGCGGCCGCTCTCCGGCGCCGCCTGGGCCAGCGGCAGCAGCACCGTGGCGGCCGTCACCGCGCAGGCGACGGCCATCGCGCTCACCCCGCCCCAGCCGCGCAGCCGGCGCGCCGCGCGGCGCGCGCCGGAGGCCGGGCGGCCCGGAGCGGCCCCGTACGCCTCCCGGCCGTCGGGGCCCTTGTGCTCCTCGTGCCCCGCGGGCCCTGTCCGCATCGCTCTCACCTGTACTCCGAAAGCCTGCGCCCGATACCGAGCAGCGCCGCCACCGCGCCGGCCACCGCCAGGGCCGCCGCGCCCGTCATCAAACCGCCCAGCGCGCCGAGCCCGTCCCGGGCGGCCCGGGTGAACTCCCGCTGCTCGTGCGCCACGGCCTGCTCCAGAGAGGCGTCCACCGTGTCGAAGGCGGCGCCGCTGCTGTCCTTGTGCAGCTCGTCCCCGATGACCTGGATCAGAGCTGCCTCGTAGTCACCCTTGAGGTCGGACTCCCGGGCCGCCGCGTGCCGCTGCTTCCACTGCTCCACGCCGTCCACCGCGCGCGTCACGGGAGTCCGGCCGGCGGTGTCGTCGGCCAGACGCAGCGCCCGCGACAGCCCGGCGTCCAACTGCGCCAGGTTATGGGTGAAATCCATGTCGTACTTGTCCGACTTCGCGTCCTCGGTCAGTACGGCGCCCCGCGCGACCAGCGTCAGATTCTCGCCGGCCCGCGCCTGCAGGGAGGCGATCCGGGCGTCGTTGAGCACTTTCAGCGACTCCTGCCCGTCCGCCCGGGCCTCGCTCAGCGCCGACCGCGCGACCGTGTGGCCCACGGCCAGCCACAGCAGCACCACCACCGAGGCGGCCGTGGCGGCGAGCAGCCCGTGGTTGAGGACCCGGTTCGTCCGCCGGTAGTCGCGCCGCTGCACCCACAGCAGGGCGGCGAGCGCGAGCAGGCCCGAACCGACCGAGGCCAGCGGCCAGGAGCGGGCGTCGTCGTAGTCCGTGTAGAGCCGGCCGGTCTCCGCCTCGTACAGCCGCTGCGCGGCGGGCAGCAGCTCGGTGGTCATCTGCTCATTGGCGTAGCGGAGGTAGGCGCCGCCCAGCGGCAGGCCCTGCCGGTTGGTGGCGCGGGCCTGCTCGATCAGCCCGGTGTAGCGCGGCAGCTGCTCGCTGAGCAGGGCGATCTGCTCGCGGGACTCGCCGCCGGCGGAGGTGTTGGCGGCGGCGCTGACCAGCAGCTTGGAGGCGTTCGCGATGTCCTTCTCGTACCGCTCGCGGACCTCGCGGGTCTCCCGGGCTCCCGCCAGGAATCCGCTGGAGGAGGCCGTGTCCGCGTCGGCGAGGGAGCGGTAGATGCTCGCGGCGTCCGCGCTCAGCGGCTGGCTGCGGCCCACCACGTCGTCGGCGGCGGTGCTGCGGCCCGCGATCTCCCACACGCTGACCGCGCCGAACAGCACGATGAGGGCGGCCAGTACCGCGCCGATGATGCGGAGGCGGCCGGGCTCGGTGGTCGCGGCCTCGCGCAGCCGCTCCACGCCCTCGGCCCAGGCGGTACCGCGCCCCGCCGGATCGTCGGGCGGCGGAGCCGCAGGCGTCGGCGACCCGGCGGGCGGCACCGAGGTGCCGACCCCGGGCGCGGACGCGCGTGATGCGATGGACACCGTGACCTCCCCCTCGGTCTCACTGCTCCGCAGCAGTATGGCCGTAGTGACGGTCGTCCACAGCACCCCGGCCGGATCTTGGGCGATCCGCCCGGCGGGCGCCCCCCGCCACCCCTTCACCGTGAATACGTCCGTACGACCGCCACGGTTCCAGACCGGCGACGACCCGGGGCGGGTTCACCCGAAATGGGCACGGAGTTTTCCGTGGGCGCCGGGCGGCGCGCCGAGGGCGTCCAGTCCCAGCAGGCCCGCGCCCAGGACCGGGGGCGCCGTGACCACCGCGACGCGTGCGTGCGGGGCGCGGTCGGCGAGACCCGACACGACGCGGTCGGTGAGCCGCGGGTGCCGGGCGGCCGCCACGCTGCCGCCGAGGAGCACGGGGACCTCCTCGGCCAGCAGGTCCAAGCGGCCGAGGGCCACCGCCGCCATGGCCACGATCTCGTCCGCCTGCCGCTCGACCAGCGCCTGCGCCACCGGATCGCCGGCCGCCGCCACCGCGAACAGCACCGGCACCAGCTCGTGCCGCCGGCCGGCCGGGATGCGGCCCAGGTGCAGGGCCTCGACCAGCGACAGGACCGAGTCGTGCCCGAAGTGCGCGGGCAGCGCCCGGGCCAGCTCCGTGGCCCCGCCGCGCCCGTCCTCGGCCCGGGAGGCCCACCACAGGGCCTCCTCGGCGAGCCCGCCTCCGCCGCCCCAGTCGCCGGAGATCCGGCCGATGGCGGGGAAGCGGGCCGTCCGCCCGCCCGGGGCCATCCCGACGCAGTTGATCCCCGCCCCGCAGACCACCGCGACGCCGCGCGGCTCCGCGCCGGTGGGCAGCCCGGCGCGCAGCAGCGCGAAGGTGTCGTTGTGCACCGCCGTCACGCGGCCCCAGTTCCGCCGCTCGATCTCGCGTGCCAGCTCCCGTTCCTCCGCCGGGAAGTCGGCGTTGGCCAGGCAGGCCGACACGTGCGCGGCCAGCGGCCGGCCCCCGCCCCCGCCGTCCCCGGTCCCGCCGTCCCCGATCCCGGCCGCCGCCAGAGCCTCGGCCAGGACGTCGACGGCCGCGGGCACCCCCGTCCGGGAGGGCTGGAAGCCCCCGGCCTGCCCGGTGCGCAGGACCGAGCCGTCCGGACCGATCAGAGCCACGTCCGTCTTGCTGTTGCCCGCGTCGATCGCCAGGACGGACGGGAGGGCGGGAAGGGTCACGCCCATGCCAGGTGCTCCTTGTTGTGCGCCAGCAGCCGGTCCGTCAGCCCCTCGGCGAGGTCGAACTGCCCGACCAGCGGGTGGGCGAGCAGCGCCTTGAACACCCGGTCCCGGCCGCCGCGCACCGCCGCGTCCAGCGCCAGGTCCTCGTATGCGCTCACGTGCGAGACCAGCCCGGCGAACAGCGGGTCCAGCCTCGGCGCGGCCAGCGGCACCGGCCCGGAGCCGTCGACGCGGGCCTGGACCTCGACGACCGCGTCGTCGGGGAGGAACGGCAGGGTGCCGTTGTTGTACGTGTTGACCACCTGCACGCCCGGCCCGCCGCCGCCCAGCAGCGAGGCCGCCAGGTCCACGGCCGCCTCCGAGTAGAAGGCGCCGCCCCGCCGGGCCAGCAGCGCGGGCTTCTCGTCCAGTGCCGGGTCCCCGTACAGGGCGAGGAGCTCCCGCTCCATCGCGGCGACCTCGGCGGCCCGCGAGGGCTTGGAGCCGAGCTCGCGCACGACCTCGTCGTGGGCGTAGAAGTAGCGCAGGTAGTACGACGGTACGACGCCGAGCCGGTCCAGTACCGCGCGGGGCAGGTGCAGGTCCGCGGCCACGGCGTCCGCGTGCTCGGCGAGCAGGCGCGGCAGCAGGTCCTCGCCGTCGGGGCCGCCGCGGCGCACCCCCAGCTCCCAGGTGAGGTGGTTGAGCCCCACGTGGTCCAGGTGGAGGTCGGCCGGGGCCAGGTCCAGCAGGGCCGCGAACTTCCGTTGGAAGCCGATGGCGACGTTGCAGAGCCCGACCGCCTTGTGCCCCTCCCGCAGCAGGGCCCGGGTGACGATGCCGACCGGGTTGGTGAAGTCGATGATCCAGGCGTCCGGGCTGGCCCGGCGGACCCGTTCGGCGATGTCCAGGACCACGGGGACCGTGCGCAGCGCCTTGGCGAGACCGCCGGCGCCCGTGGTCTCCTGGCCGACGCAGCCGCACTCCAGCGGCCAGGTCTCGTCCCGGAGCCGCGCGGCCTGCCCGCCGACGCGCAGTTGGACCAGTACGGCGTCCGCGCCGGCCACCCCCGCGTCGAGGTCGGAGGTGGTGCTGACCCCGCCGGGGTGGCCCTGCCGGGCGAAGATGCGCCGGGCCAGTCCGCCGATCAGCTCCAGGCGGTCGGCGGCCGGGTCGATCAGCACCAGCTCGCTGATCGGCAGGGTGTCGCGCAGCCGCGCGAAGCCGTCGATCAGTTCGGGGGTGTAGGTGGAACCGCCGCCCACCACTGCGAGTTTCATCGTCACTAGCCTTTCACTCCGGTCAGGGTGACTCCCTCGACGAACGCCTTCTGGGCGAAGAAGAAGAGGACGATCACCGGGGCCATGACGAGCACGGTCGCCGCCATGGTCAGGTTCCAGTTGGTGTGGTGCGCGCCCTTGAAGGACTCCAGTCCGTAACTGAGGGTCCAGGCCGCAGGGTTGTCCGAGGCGTAGATCTGCGGGCCGAAGTAGTCGTTCCACGCGGCGAAGAACTGGAAGAGGGCGACGGCCGCGATCCCGGGCTTCGCCATGGGCAGCACCACGCGCAGCAGGGTCCGCACCTCGCCGCAGCCGTCCACGCGGGCGGCGTCCAGGTACTCGTCGGGGATCGTCAGCAGGAACTGGCGCAGCAGGAACACGGAGAAGGCGTCGCCGAACGCCATCGGGATGATCAGTGGCCACAGGGTGCCCGACAGGTCGAGCTGCTTGGCCCAGAAGAGGTACATGGGGATGACCACCACCTGCGGCGGCAGCATCATCATGGCGATCACCAGCAGCAGGGACAGCCGGCGCCCGCGGAAGCGGAATACGGCGAGCGCGTACGCGACGGGCACGGAGGAGACCACGGTCAGGAGTGTGCCCAGCCCGGCGTACAGCAGGGTGTTGCGCCACCAGGTCAGGAAGCCGGGGGTGTGCCACACCGTCGCGTAGTTGCCCCACTCCCAGGTGTCCGGCCACAGGTCGTGGGTCAGGGCCTGCCGGTCGCCCATCAGGGAGGTGAGGAAGAGGAAGACGAAGGGGAGGACGAAGAACAGGGCCGCGGCCACGCCCAGCGAGTGCGTCCCGATCCAGTACAGGACGGGCCTGCGGGTACGGGTCCGGGTACCGAAGTGGCCGCGGGTACGGGTACGGGTGCGCGTGCTGCTCATGCGTCCGCTCCGATCAGCCCGCCGCGGCGGCGCATCAGGAGCGCGGTGCAGGCCATGGAGAGGGCGAAGAGCACCAGGGCGACGACGCAGGCGGTGCCGTAGTCGAAGCGCTGGAAGCCGAGGTTGTAGACGACCTGGGGGAGCGTCAGGGTGGACTTGTCCGGGTAGCCGGGCTCGAACTGCTGGCCGGATCCGCCGATCACCCCGGCCGCGACCTTCCCCGCCACCAGGGGCTGCGTGTAGTACTGCATGGCCTGGATGACTCCCGTGACCACCGCGAACAGGATGATCGGGGAGATGTTCGGCAGCGTGATGTGGCGCAAGCGCGCCCAGGCCCCGGCGCCGTCCAGCTCGGCGGCCTCGTACTGCTCCTTCGGTACGTCCAGCAGCGCGGCCATGAAGACGACCATCAGGTCGCCGATGCCCCACAGCGCGAGGGCGGTCAGGGCCGGCTTGGACCAGTCGGCGTCCGTGAACCAGCCGGGGGCGGGCAGGCCCACCTCGCTGAGCAGGGTGTTGACCGGGCCGGTGCCGGGGTTGAGCAGGAAGACGAAGGCCAGTGTCGCGGCCA
The DNA here is from genome assembly GCF_042716255.1 of Streptomyces sp. NPDC058662. Lineage (NCBI taxonomy): Bacteria > Bacillati > Actinomycetota > Actinomycetes > Kitasatosporales > Streptomycetaceae > Streptomyces > Streptomyces sp. NPDC058662. The sequence continues at coordinate 9,525 of NZ_JBHXRU010000093.1, forward strand.
CCGGCGGGGCGAGGCAGGGCAGGTAGAACAGGGTCCGGAAGACGCCGGCGCCGGTCTTGATCCTCGTGACGAGCAGGCCGACGCCGAGGCCGAAGACGACGCGGCAGCTGACCATGACCACGACGAGCCACAGGGTGTTGCGCATCGCGGGCCAGAACATCGGGTAGTCCGAGAAGACGTAGCTCCAGTTGTCCAGGCCGTTGAGGACGGGCGGCCGGAAGCCGTCGTACCTCGTGAAGGAGAAGTAGACGGTGGACAGCAGCGGGTAGGCGAAGAAGACCGCGAACCCGATCAGCCAGGGGGACATGAAGGCGGCGGTCCGCAGGGCGGCGCGGCGGTGCTTCGTCCGCAGGGTGTGCACGCGGGTGCCGGTCATCGCGGGCTACTTCGCCTTCGCGATGTCCGTGTCGATCTGCTGGGCGGTTTTCGCGAGGCCGGCCGGGATGTCGGCGACATCGCCCTTCTCGACCGCGTACGCGAAGTCGGTGAAGGTCAGCTGGTAGGTGCCGCCGTCGGCGCGGGCCGGGGTGGTGCTCGACCGGGGGTGGCGGGCGATGTCGAGGAAGGTCTTGAACTCCGGGGTCACCTGGAGGTCGGGGGACTCCAGGGCCGCGAGCGTGGACGGCACGTTGTGGATGGAGTTGGCGAAGGCCACGACGGCCGCGGTGTCCGTGGTCATGTACTTCACGAGCTCCCAGGCCGCGTTCTGCTTCCTGCTTCCCGAGGCGATGCCCATGATCGTGCCGGACAGGTATCCCTTGCCGTAGTCGGCAGCCTGGTCGTCGGGGACGGGCAGCGGCGCCGTGCCGATCTCGAACGCGACCCCCGCCTCCTTGGCCATGGGGGCCCGCCACTCGCCGTCGATCTGCATGGCGACCTTGCCCGTGTGGAAGGGGTGCTCGGCGCTCCACTCGTCGCCGAAGGTGGTGCGGAAGCGCTCCAGCTTCTCGTAGCCGCCGAGCTGGGCGACGAGGTCCTTCTGCGCGGTCAGCATCTTCGCGAACGCGGGGTCCCCGGCCAGGTTGGACGTGCCGTCGGCGGCGAAGTAGGTCGGGCTCCACTGCGCGGCCAGCCGCATGGGGGTGGTCTCGTAGCCGTGGAAGGTGGGCATCAGCCCGACCTGCGCGTACGAGTCGCCCTCGGGCTTCGTCAGCTTCTTGGCGACCTCGGTGAACTGGCTCCAGGTGCGGGGCGGTTCGGTGATCCCGGCGGCGGCGAAGGCCGTCTTGTTGTAGACGAGGCCGTACGCGTCGTTCAACAGGGGCAGCGTGCACTGGTTGCCGTCGAACTGGGTGTACTCCAGCAGGGTCTTCGGGAAGACCTTCGTCTTGTCGATCCCGGATTTCTGGAGGAAGGGGTTCAGATCGGCGAAGGCGCGGGAGTTGCAGAACTTGCCGACGCTGTCGGTGGTGAAGGAGGAGACGACGTCGGGAGCCTTGTCGCCGCCCGCCCGCAGCGCCTGGTTGATCTTGTCATCGGTCATGTTGCCGGTGACCTGGACCTTGATGTTCGGGTGCGCCTTCTCGAACCGCGCGATGTTCTGCTCGATCGCCTCGGCCTCGCTCGGCGCGGACCAGCCGTGCCAGAAGGTGAGGGTGACGTCCTTCGCCGGGTCGTCCTCGGCGGCGTTGCCGCTCTGGCCGGTGCAGGCGGTGGCGAGGACGGATATGGCGGCGAGGGCGGCGGCCGAGGCGGTCAGGCGGCGGGTTCGGGGCATGGCGGTGTCACTCTCTGCGCGGGGGACTTCCTGGACAGGAGGGGTCAGGAGGGGTGCGGAGGAGGTGCGGGCGATGCGGTGCGGTGCGGTGTGATGCGGTGCGGTGTGATGCGGTGCGGTGTGATGCGGTGCGGTGTGATGCGGTGCGGGTGTGCCGGACGGGGGCGTGTCGTTCGCTCGTGGACGACGGTGCGGGGCCGGGCGCCGGTCAGCGGGAGGTGTCGAACACCTCGTCGCGGGTGGCGGCCAGCGCGCTCTCCAGCGCGCCGTGCAGTACGGGCCGCTCCCGGACCTCGCCGCTGACCAGGCGGGGCCGGGAGGGAGCCAGTTCGGCGAGCTCCGCCTCCAGCAGCTCACGCAGCGGATCGCCGCCCGCGGTGATCGCGGCCCCGGACAGGACCACGATCTCCGGGTCCAGGACGGCCACGAGCGAGGCGAGACCGGTGGCGAGGACGGTGGCGTACGACTGGAGGAAGCGCAGGTACGGGCCTTCGGGCGTGGCGGCCGCCCGGGTGAGCAGCGCGACGGCCGCGGCGACCTGCGGGCCGTACGGCGAGTCCGGGCCCGGCGCGGGGCCCGCGGCGGTCGCGAGGTCCGGACCCGGCACGGCGGCGGCCGCCGCGTCCGGGCCCGGCGCAGCCGGTTCGGGACCGATCCCCAGTTCCGCGGCGAGTCCGGGCAGGACCTGCACGCCGGCCAGCTCCTGGTAGCCGCCGGTGTTGGCGCTGGTGACCTGGCGGACCAGGGGGTGTCCGGGGACGGGCAGGAACCCCACCTCGCCCGCGCCGCCGGTCCAGCCCCGGTGCAGCCGCCCGCCGAGTACCAGGGCGGCGCCGAGGCCGTCCTCGTTCCAGAGCAGGACGAAGTCCTCGTGGCCGCGGGCCGCGCCCAGGCGCTGCTCGGCCACGGCCGCGAGGTTGACGTCGTTCTCGTACTCGACGGGCATCGGCAGGGCTGCCGCCAGGTCGTCGAGGAGGGTGGGGGAGTGCCAGCCCGGGAGGTGGCTGGCGTAGCGCAGCCGCCCGGTCTGCGGGTCGAAGGCGCCCGGTGTGGCGACGACGACCCGGTGCAGGTCGGAGCGGTGCAGTCCGGCGGCCTTGACGGCGCCGGCAAGGGCCTCGGTGACCTGCTCGACGGCGTCGCGCCCCCGCGCGTACGGCACTTCGTGGCTGCCGACCACCGTGCCGGTGAGGTCGGCGACGGCGGCGAGGACCCGCTCGGGGGTGACGTCCAGGCCGCCGACGTACGCGGCGCGGGCGTTGAGCGCGTACAGCTGGGCGTTGGGGCCGGGGCGGCCGCCGTCGGTGCCGGTCGCCACGACCAGCCCGGCGGCCTCCAGCCGGGCCAGCAGCTGCGAGGCGGTGGGCTTGGACAGGCCGGTCAGGTGCCCGATCCGGGTCCGGGACAGCGGGCCGTGCGTGAGCAGCAGCTCAAGCGCGGCCCGGTCGTTCATGGCACGCAGCAGGCTGGGTGTTCCGGGCGTGGCGGCGGGCATGGGCGCGGTCTCTCCCTCACCGAGGTGAACTGTTAGGTAAGTTTCCTATCGTATCTCGGGTCGTGTCAATGCCGCTGCCCCGCAGGTCGTGTCCTGTCGGCGGACGGCCTGCGGGGCAGCGGGAGGGGCAGGGGGCGGAGGGGCCCTGCGGCTACTTGGTGATGCGCGGTCCGGCGGGAGCCGGTATCGGGGTGGCGGCCAGGGACTGCGGGGAGGTCGGGTTCGCCAGCGCCGAGGGCGGGGCGACGGCCGCCGACGGGTCCGCGGCGGCGGCCTCCTCGTCCTCCGCCGGGAGGCCGCCGACGATGCCGATGCCCGCGGCGTCGAAGGCCTCCTTGATGCGCCAGCGGAGCTCCCGCTCCACGGCGAACTGCTGGCCCGGCATCGTCTTCGCCGTCACCTTCACCGTCATGGAGGCGAGCAGCACCTCGTCCAGGCCCAACACTTCCACGGGGCCCCACAGCCGCTCGTCCCACGGGGACTCCTTGGCCATGGAGTCGGAGACCTCCTGGATCACCTCGCGGATCCGCGGCAGGCTCTCCGAGGGCTTGACCTGCATGTCCACGGCCGCGGTGGCCCAGCCCTGGCTGAGGTTGCCGATCCGCTTGATCTCGCCGTTGCGCACGTACCAGATCTCGCCGTTGTCGCCGCGCAGCTTCGTCACCCGCAGGCCCACCTCGACGACCTCCCCGGAGGCCACACCGGCGTCGATCTTGTCCCCGACGCCGTACTGGTCCTCCAGGATCATGAACACGCCGGAGAGGAAGTCGGTCACCAGGTTCCGGGCACCGAAACCGATGGCCACACCGGCCACACCGGCGCTCGCCAGCAGCGGGCCCAGGTTGATGTCCAGCGCCCCGAGCACCATCAGCCCGGCCGTGCCGAGGATCAGGAACGAGGCCACCGAGCGCAGCACCGAGCCGATCGCCTCGGAACGCTGGCGCCGCCGCTCCGCGTTGACGAGCAGTCCGCCCAGGGCGGTGCCCTCGACGGCCTCGGCGCCCCGGTTCATCCGCGTGATCAGCTTCGTCAGGGACTTGCGGACGACCGAGCGCAGTGCCGCCGCGATGACGATGATGAGCAGGATCCGCAGGCCGAGGTAGAGCCATCCGGCCCAGTTCTCCTCGATGAAGCTCGCGGCGTTGGTGACGTTCTCGTGGGTCTCCTTGAGCGTGGTGGACGCGTCCGGGGTGTCGGCTGCGAGGGGCAGCAGGGCGGCGGACCAGGGCACGGCGGGAACCTCCAGGTAGCGCGATCTGCCCGCCGGGGTCCCCTGGACGGAGTCCGGGGGCGGGTACGCGGGCAGACCAACCACACTAACGGGGCATTCCCTGCACCCCGGTGCCGTGTTCGAGGGAGAGACCAGGCTCACCTGGGGATGCAGGGGGTGTGGTTGAAAACACCTCGGACCCGTTACGGGCGCGTGGTGGCGCTTCGACCAGCCCTGAGGAGAGACTGGAGAGCAGATCGTCCCGGCGCGAGCCACGCGCCGCCGGCGTACAAGGAGGCAGTCCGTGCCGCACGTCCTGGTCCTCAACGCGTCGTACGAGCCCCTCGGCGTCGTACCGCTCCGCCGCGCGCTCGTCCTCGTCCTGGAGAACAAAGCGGTCTCCCTGGAGGAATCCGGCGCCTATCTGCACAGCGCCACGAAAGTCGTCCCCGCGCCCAGCGTGGTACGGCTCAAGCGGTTCGTGCGGGTCCCCTACCGGGGGCCCGTTCCACTCACCCGGCGCGCCCTGTTCGCCCGCGACGGCGGCCGCTGCATGTACTGCGGCGCGGTCGCCACCAGCGTGGACCACGTGGTCCCGCGCAGCAGGGGCGGCCAGCACGCCTGGGACAACGTCGTCGCCGCGTGCCGCCGCTGCAACCACGTCAAGGCCGACCGGCACCTGCTGGAGCTGGGGTGGCGCCTGCGGCACCAGCCGGCGCCGCCCTCGGGGCTGGCCTGGCGGATCATCGGCACGGGGCACCGGGACCCGTGCTGGATGCCGTACCTCCAGCCGTACGGGGCCGAGGACGCGCTGGACCGGATCGGGGTCGCGGCCTCCTGACCGCGCCGGACGGCGGTCCGCCCCCGTGCCCCGTGCCCCGGCCACCGGCCCGCCGGGGTCACGGGGCTACCGCGTAGGCCTCCGCCGACCAGAGGGAGCAGCCGTACTTCGTGGCGCGGGAGTCGCAGGTGACGCGCAGGAAGCGGGTGTCCGGGGCGTCCATGCGGAGGGACTCGACGCCGCCCCGCGAGGCGGCGACCGCGGCGGCGGGGCGCCAGGACGCGCCGTCCGCGGAGGTCTCCACCCGGTACGCGGTGGGGTGGGCGTCCTGCCAGTGGAGCGTCACCCGGCCCACCCGCGCCGCCGCCGGCAGCTCGGCCTGCCACCAGGCCCCGTCCACCGCCGGCGAGGACCACCGGGTGGCCGGCGAGCCGTCGACGGCCGCCGAGGCCGGGAAGTCCGCGGTCTCGTCCGCCGAGGAGGAGGCGCGCGCGGTGCGCAGCAGGTCCGGGCCGCCCGTCCGGGGGACCGCCCGCACCGCCAGGGTCCTGGACTCCCCGTTGAAGGAGACCGGCACCGCGTAGCTCCCGGGCGGGGTCGCCGGTGCGACCGCGACCTCCATCGGGATCGACACCCTGGCCCCGCGCGGGGCGGTGGCGCGCTCCGGCAGGCGCACCGTGATGCCCGCGGGCGGCCGCGCCGCCAGGGGGCCGGCCACGTCACCGGGTCCGAGCGCGGACAGCTCCGCCGTCACCCGGCGGGGGGCGCCGCCGATCTCCACGTCGGCCCCGGCCCCGTCCGCCAGCTCGAAGCCGAGCTGCGGCCCGTCGCCGAGCCAGGGGACCACCCGGTGCACCGCCGGCGCCGCGCCCGTCCAGGACAGGCGGACCGCGTCCGCGCGCAGGCCCGCCGTCTCCACCTGCGTCCAGCCCGACGCGGCGGCCGCGCCGACCTTGCGCCAGCCCTCACCGGGCACGTGCGCCTCCACCGCGGCGCCCGGCGCCCCCGCCGGGAGCGGGTCCGTCATCACCGTCACCGCCGACACCGGGCGCGTGCCGTCCAGCCGCACCGTCCAGGCGCCCGGGTCCGTGGTCACCGTGCCCGTCGTACGGGCGGCTCCGGTCCAGCCGTCCGCCTCGGCGGCCGCCTTCGTCAGGAACGGCTCCAAAACGGCCCGGTCCACCCGCGCCGGTCCCGGCTCCGCCAGTTCCCGCCGGGCCGCGGTCAGCTCCCGCGAGGCCTGCCAGGCCGCCGTCCCGTCGCCCCGGGCCTGCGCGTGGAGGACGTCCAGGGCCCGCTCGCCCGCCGTCCCGTAGCGTGCGAGCCGCTCCAGCCACGGTCCCGCCTCGCCCGCGAGGTGCGGCAGCCGGGCGGGGGCCTCGCGCAGCACCGCGAAGGCCTTGCGCAGCTCGGCCCCGGCCGCCGGGTCGCCCGTGGCCCGGCCCTGCCAGAACTGCTCGACGAGCGGTTTCAGGTACGCCGACTCCTCCTGCTTCAGCCCCGAGGAGGCGCTGTTGCCGGCCAGCGCCGCCAGCGCCTCCCGGGCCCGGGGGTCGGGACCCGCCAGGTCGCGCACGGCCGCCGCCCAGGACTCGCCGGGCCGGTAGTCGCGCGGGTTCCAGGCGTAGTCCGCCGCCGTGAAGAGCGGGACGCGGGACAGCGAGCCCTGCGGCATCGCGTTGGCGAGCAGCGCCGCCGAGCCGGCCGCCACCGCGGGCTCGCGCCCCGCGTAGGGGCCGAGGAAGACGCGTCCGGGGTCCCAGTCGTTCACCGGGTAGTTGTCCATGGTGACCAGCGGATGGCCGAGCGCCGAGCGCGCGCCCGCCAGCTCCTTGCCGGTGATGGTGCGCGGCACCACGCCCACCCCCGTCCAGGCCACCTCCACCCGCTCGTCCAGCGTCCGGGCCAGGGCCGTCCGGTAGGCGGTGGCGCCCTCCTGGTAGTACTCCGTCGGCAGCAGGGACAGCGGTACCGCTCCCGGGTGCCGCGCGGCGAGGTGGGCCGCCAGCCCGCCCGCGACCTCCGCGTGCGCCTTCGCGGCCGCCGCGGGGCCCTTGCCGTACCGCTCGCGGTCCGCCCGGCAGCCCCACTCGGTGTAGCTGACGTCCTGGAACTGCAGCTGGAAGGCCCGGAAGCCGAGCTCCCACATGGCGTCCACCTTGCGCGCGAGCGCCGCCCGGTCCGCCGCCGAGGACAGGCACATCGACTGGCCGGGGGTCACCGCCCACCCCAGGACCACGGCGTTGGCCCGGGCCCGCTCGGCCAGCGCCCGGAACTCCTCCTGGCGCTCCGCCGGGTACTCCTGGCGCCAGCCCGTGGTCCGGTAGGGGTCGTCGCCGGGCGCGAGCAGCAGCCGGTTCTGCTTGGTGCGGCCCATGAAGTCGAGTTGCGCCAGGCGCTGTTCCCGGCTCCACGGCTGCCCGTAGAACCCCTCGGTGATCCCGCGCACGGGCGTGGCCGGCCAGTCGCGGACCAGTACGCCGGGCACCGTGCCCCTGCCGCCGGCCAGCAACTGGCGCAGGGTCTGCGCCGCGTGGAAGAGCCCCGACCCGCCGACACCGGCCAGCGCGACCGTGTCCCGGCCGCCGGGCCGCCCCACCGCCAGCCGGTAGCCGCCGTCCGGCAGGTCGCTCGGGCCGGCGGCGCCGAGGGCGCGCAGCGCCTCCTCCGCGTCCGGCCCCTGGAGCCGTACGACAGCTCCCGCCCGCGGCAGCGGCGCCCCCGGCGCGGGCTCGTGCAGCGTGCGTACGCCCGCCGCCCGCAGGGCGTCCCGCACCACCTGGCGCGCGTACGGGTCGGCGTCGGCCGCCGCGACCAGCACGGCCTCGGCGCCCAGCCGCAGTTCGCGCGCCGGGTCACCCGCCAGGGACCTCGGCCGGGGCCACACGGCGGGCCCCTCACCGGCGGTGCGCGGAGTGTCGGCGCCGGGGTCCAGCCCGGGGCCGCGGTCGGATCCGGACGCCGGATCCGCGGTCGGCGCTGCCGGCGGCGCCGGGGCCGCGACGACCCCGGGCGGAGCCGCGGACACGGCGCCGCCCAGCAGCGCCCCGATCACCGCGACGGCGGCCGCCACCGTCCGCTTCCTGCCCCTGAGCTGCACAGAGCCTCCTCGTGCCGAGACGTCCCCCGCTCGTACGAACGAGCCAGAGCCCACCATTCGTGCGGCTGGGGTGTCAAAGCGGGCGGGTGATCTGACCTGGATACGCCAGGAATGCGATGCCCCCGAGTGGGTATGGCTGCGGTGTTCCCCGGCGGTGCCCGCTTCGCCGATCACCGTTCTGGCCCACCCTTCTGACCCACCCTCACGTACCGACGAAGGAGTGCCCGTCGATGGACGACCTGGCCCGGCTCGCCGATCTGCACGGCATCACCACCGCCTACCAACCCGCCGCGGACGTGACCGTCCGGGTGCCCGAGGCGACGGTCCGTGCCGTGCTCGCTCTGTTCGGGGTGCCCGCCGGGACCCCCGAGGAGGTCCGGGAACGCCTGGCGGAGGCCGAGCGGGAGGCGGCGGCGCGGCTGCTGCCGCCGGTGCTGGTGCGGTGGGAGGGCGCGCCCCCGCCGCCCGAACTGGCCGCCCTGCCGCCGGGGACCCGGATCCGGCTCGATCCGGACGAGGCCGCGGCGGGCGCCGGCGCCGAGTGGGACACGGGAGTCGAGGGGCCGCTGCCGCGGGGGCTGCCGCCGGGTGTGCACCGGATCACCGCGGCGCTGCCGGACGGCCGGACGGCGCAGGCCACCCTGATCCTCGCCCCCGACCGGGCCCCGGCCGCGCCGGAGCGCACCCACGGCCTGATGGTGCAGCTGTACTCGCTGCTGTCCGAACGCTCCTGGGGCATGGGCGACCTCGGCGACCTCGCGGCGCTCGCCCGCTGGGCCGGCCGTACCCACGGCGCGGGCTTCATCCAGGTCAACCCGCTGCACGCGGCCGTGCCCGGCACCCCGACCGACCCGTCCCCGTACCGCCCGTCCTCGCGCCGCTTCCCCGACCCGGTCCACCTGCGGATCGAGGACGTCCCGGAGTACGAGCGGTGCGCCGACCGGGCCGCCCTCGCCGATCTCGCCGTCCGGGGCGGCGAGTTGCGGCGCCAGGTCCTGGAGAAGGGCGCGCTGATCGACCGGGACGCGGTGTGGGAGCTCAAGCGGGCCGCCCTGCGGCTGCTGTACGCGGTCCCGCGCGAGCCCGCCCGGGCGGCGGACTTCGCCCGCTTCCGCACCGCGGGCGGAGCGGCGCTGGCCGGGCACGCGACCTGGTTCGCCCTCGTCGAGCGGTACGGGGCGGATCCCGCGCGCTGGCCGGCGGGCGTCGAGGCCGAGCCGGCGGAGGTGGAGTTCCGCTGCTGGCTCGCCTGGCTGACCGACGCCCAGCTCGCCGCCGCCCAGGAAGCCGCGCGGGAGGCGGGCATGAGCGTCGGCATCGTGCACGACCTGGCGGTCGGCGTGCACCCGCAGGGCGCGGACGTGTGGGCGGAGCCGGGCGTGCACGCCACCGGGACGACGGTGGGCGCACCGCCGGACGCCTTCAACGCGCGCGGCCAGGACTGGGGGCTGCCGCCCTGGCGTCCGGACCGGCTGGCGGCGGCCGGCTACGCGCCGCTGCGGCAGCTGCTGCGGGAGGTGTTCCGGTACGCCGGCGCGCTGCGCATCGACCACGTCATGGGACTGTTCCGGCTCTGGTGGATCCCGGAGGGGACCCCGCCCGCGCAGGGTGCGTACGTCCGCTACGACGGCGAGGCGATGCTGGCCGTCCTGGTGCTGGAGGCCCACCGGGCCGGGGCCCTGGTCATCGGCGAGGACCTGGGGACGGTGGAGCCGGCGGTCCGCCGCCGGCTGGCCCGGCGCGGGGTGCTCGGCACCTCGGTGCTCTGGTTCGAGCGGGACTGGGCCGGCGCCGGGAGCCCGCTCCCGCCGCGGGAGTGGCGCGCCGACTGCATGGCCACGGCCACCACCCACGACCTGCCGCCCACGGCCGCCAAGCTCGCCGGGGGCCATGTGGAGCTGCGCGACCGGCTCGGGCTGCTGACCCGCCCCGCCGAGCACGAGCGCGCGGAGGACGCCGCCGACACGGCCGAGTGGCTGGAACTGCTGGAGGAGCTCGGCCTGGAGACCAAGGACGAGGAGTCCGCGGTGCGGTCCCTGTACGCGTTCCTGCTGCGCACGCCCGCGCGGCTGGTCGGGGTGTGGCTGCCCGACGCGGTGGGCGACCGGAGGCCGCAGAACCTGCCCGGCACCTGGGACCAGTACCCCAATTGGCGGCTTCCGGTCGCCGACGCCTCGGGGCGACCGCTGTCCCTGGAGGAACTGGTCGCCTCGCCCCGGGCGAACGCCCTGCTGGACTCGGTGCGGGCGGGACTGCGGGAGGGCGCGGGTCCCCGTACGGCACCCCCGGGCGCGCGGGCCGTTTAGGTGTTCGCTACGTTGGCACCGTGGACAAGAAGAACGCTCTGCGCGCCGGCGCCGTCACGGCCGGAACGACGCTGATGATGCTGCTGATGACGTCTCCCGCCCTGGCGCTGACCCGCGACGACGGCGACGACCCGGGTCCGGGCCTGAGCATCGCCGACACGCTCGGCCTGTTCGTGATCGCCCCGATCGTGCTGTTCCTGGTCATCGCGGGTCTCGTGATGGTCGGCGACAAGTCGCGCAAGGAGCCGAAGCAGGGCTGACCCGCCGGGTCGCCAGCACAGGACATCCCGGGCGCCGCCCGTGCCTCCTCGGCCGCCACCCGTGAGGGGGTCGGCCGTCCCGCGTTCCGGGCCCGTCAGAGGCCCGCGAGCAGTTTGCGCAGGAGGCCGGTGAGGACCGCGACCTCCTCGTCGCTCAGCCCGGTGAGCGCGGCGCGTTGGACTTCCAGGCCCGCCGTGACCGCCTCGTCGACGAGGGCCAGGCCCCGGTCGGTGATCGTCACCTGGAGTCCGCGCCGGTCGTGCGGATCGGGCCTGCGGCAGAGCAGCCCCGCCTTCTCCAGCTTGTCCAGCCGCCCCGTCATGCCGCCCGTGGTCAGCATGAGCGTGGCCGACAGCTGCCGCGGCGAGAGCGTGTAGGGGGCGCCGGAGCGGCGCAGTGTGGCGACGACGTCGAACTCCCCGCGCGAGATGCCGAAGCGGCCGTAGGTCGCCTCCATCGCGTCGCCCATGGACTTGGTGATGCGGTAGATGCGCCCGAAGACGGCCATCGGCGCCGTTTCGAGGTCCGGCCGGACGGCATACCACTGCGCGGTGATCGCGTCGACGGCGTCCGCCTCGCCGTTCCGGGGGTTCTCGGGCTGCCGAGGGGCCTCGCTCATGGACGCAGTATCCGGTCCCGGGAGGATCGTTCGCAAGAAAGCTGCTTGACGTTAAGTAGCTTAGCGCTAAGCTACTTGCTAGTGATCGATACGGGGGGCAGTCATGCGCATGTTCACGAAGGAGCCCGCGGCCCGGGTGCCCGGCGAGCAGTCACTGCTCGCCGGGATCGGGATCGGTGCTGTCGGGATCGGCATGTTCGTCCCGTTCTCGCTGGTCTTCTTCCACCACGTCACCGGCCTGTCCTTCCCGGCCGTCGGCCTCGTCATGACAGCGACCGGCCTGACCGGGCTGCTCTTCATGCCGCTCGCGGGCACCGCCGTCGACCGCTTCGGCGCCAAGCGGGTCAACGTGGTCCTCCACGGCGTCCGCGCGGCCGGCTTCGCCCTCTACCCGTTCGCGGACTCGACGGCCTCCTTCGCGGCCGTCGCCCTCACCACCGCCCTCGCCGACCGCTCCTTCGGGGCCGTCCAGCAGTCCCTGATCGGCGAGGTGGCGCGCGGCGCCGCGCGGGACCGGCTCCAGGCGTCGACGCGTGCCCTGCAGAACGCCGGGATGGGCGCGGGCGCCCTGCTCGTCTCCGCGGTGCTCGCCCTGTGGGGAACCGGCGGATTCACGTACACGGCCTGGGGCAACGCACTGGCCTCCGCCCTCGCCGGAACCCTCGTCTCCCGGGTCCGCCCGGTGCGCGACGCGGGTGGCGCGGGTGGCGTTGGGGCCGCTGGAGGCGCGGGGTCCCCAGCCACGCGCTCGCCCGCCGGCTACCGGAGGGTCCTGCGCGACCGCCCCTTCCTCGGCCTCACGGCCGCCAACTTCCTCACCGCGCTGGGCTACTCGGCCCTGCCCGTCCTCTTCCCGCTGTACCTCGCCACCTGGCTGGCCGCCCCCGAGGCCCTCACCGGCGCCGCCTTCACTCTCAACACCGCCCTGTGCGCCGGCGTCGGCGTCCTGATCGCCGGCCGCGTCCGGCGCTCCGGAGCCCGCCGCACCCGATCGGCGGCCCTCGGCTCGCTGCTCTTCGCCGCCGCCTTCGCCGGGCAGATCGTGCTCGGCACCCTGCGCCCCGGGCAGAGCGCGACCCTGATCGCCCTCCTGGCCGTCGTGGTCGTCTACACCGTCGGAGAGCTGGTGCACAGCCCGTCGGGCGGCGCGCTGTCCGTCGCCGCCGCCCCCGAGGCCGTGCGCGGCCGCTACCTGGCCACCTACCAGCTGTCGTACTCGCTGGCCGGCGCGTCCGCCCCGTCCCTGTTCACCGCCCTGCTCGCCGTCGACGGCCGACTGCCCTGGGCCGTCCTGACCGTCGCGGCGCTCGGCGCGGCCCTCGCGCTGGTGCGGCTGGAGCGGCGCCTGCCCCCCGAGGCCGTGCACACCGCGGCGCCGACCGCCGTGCCCGCCCGCGCGACGCCCGTGGCCGCCTGACGCCCGTCCGGTCCCGCCGTCCGCACCAACCAGGGGAGCCACCCGCCGTGAAGCGTTTTGCCACCGTCGCCCTGACCGCGCTCGCCCCCGTCTCCTGGGGTTCGACCTACGCCGTCGCCACCGAAATGCTGCCGCCCGACCGCCCCCTGTTCACCGGGGTGATGCGGGCCCTGCCCGCCGGACTGCTGCTGATCGCCCTCTCCCGGACCCTGCCCCGAGGCGCGTGGTGGTGGAAGTCCGCCGTGCTCGGGACGCTGAACATCGGCGTCTTCTTCCCGCTGCTCTTCCTCTCCGCCTACCGGCTGCCCGGCGGGGTCGCGGCCGTGCTCGGCGCCGCCGGACCGCTGTTCGTCGTGGGGCTCGCGGCCCTCCTCCTCGGCGAACGGGCACGACTGCGCACCGTACTCGCCGCCGTGGCCGCGGCGTTCGGGGTGAGCATGGTCGTCCTCACCGCCGAGGCGCGGCTCGACCTGGTCGGCGTCGTCGCCGGGGTGGTCTCCTCGGCCTCCATGGCGGCGGGCACCGTCATGGCCAAGCGCTGGGGCCGCCCCGAAGGCGTCGGCCCGCTCGCGACCACGGGCTGGCAGCTGACGGCCGGCGGGCTGGTCATCATCCCCGTCGCCGCCTTCGTCGAGGGCGCCCCGCCCGCGCTGGACGGCCGGGCCCTCCTCGGCTACGGCTACCTGGTCCTGTTCAACACCGGTATCGCGTACTGGCTCTGGTTCCGCGGCATCGGACAGCTCGGCGCGACCTCCGTGACCCTGCTCGGCCCACTCTCCCCGCTGACCGCCGCGGTGATCGGCTGGGCGGCGCTCGGGCAGGCGCTGTCCCCCGTACAGCTGGCCGGCATGGCCCTCGCCTTCGGGGCCGCGGCCGCCGGCCAGCTGACGACCGCGCGGACCGTGTCCTCCGTCGGACCGTTCAGTAGAACTGAACAGATTGGTCGAAACATTTCGATGGACCTGACTGATGGGCGGGTGCGACGGTAGGTCCACGATCCACCGAACCAGACCCGACCCACCCGAGGGGGAGACGCACCGTGGCCGTCACGGACCGAGTCCGCACCGTTTCGCAGACACAGCAGAGCAGTACGGGGAAGAAGGGGGCCGCCGGACTCGGCGTCCTGCTCGCCCTGCTCGCCACGGTCGTCTGGTCCGGCAGTTTCGTCGCCACCCGGGGGATGGCCGAGACCGTCCCGCCCGTCCAGGCCGTCTTCTGGCGCTGGATCATCGCCCTGGTCGCGGTGGCCCCCTTCGCCGCCCGCCAGGCATGGCGGCAGCGGGCCCTGATCCGGCGCCACCTCGGGTTCATCGCCTTCGCCTCGCTGTTCGGCGTCGCCCTCTACAACACGCTCGTGCACCAGGCCGGCCTCACCACCTCCGCCTCCACCATGGGAATGATCATGGCGGCCTCGCCCGTCGTCATGGCCCTCTACGCGCGCCTCGGCGGCGAACGGCTCGGCGGCCGGCGCACCTTCGGCCTGCTGCTCGCCTGCCTCGGCGTGCTCCTCCTGGTCGGCGACGGCTCCCTCGGCTTCGACTTCGGGGCCGGCGACCTCTGGATGTTCGCCGCCGCCCTCTCCTTCGCCACCTACAGCGCCCTGCTCAAGCGCAAGCCCGCCGAACTGGGCGGCCTGGCCTTCCTGATCACCACCTTCGTGCTCGGTGCGCTGATGCTGGCACCCGCCTACGCCGTCTCCGTCACCGTCCAGGGCGGCTTCGAGGCCACCGCCGGTTCCATCGGACCGCTGCTGTACGTCGGCGTGTTCTCCTCCGCCGTCGCCTTCTTCGCCTGGAACAGGGCCGTCGCGGTCATCGGCGCGGCCCGCGCGGGAGTCGTCTACTACCTCCAGCCGGTCTGCGCGGCGGGTCTCGGACTCCTGCTGCTGGACGAGCGGACCGGCCCGGCGCAGCTGCTGTGCATGGCGCTGATCCTCGCCGGCGTGGCCCTGGGCGCCCGGAGGTAGATTCCGTCCCATGAGCGAGTGGGACATCAAGAAGCTGCGGATCCTGCGGACCCTCGCCGAGCGGGGGACCGTGACCGCGACGGCCGAGGCGCTGCACATGACGCCCTCGGCCGTCTCGCAGCAGCTGACCAACCTCGCGCGGCAGCTGGGCGTCGTCCTGCTGGAGGCCCAGGGCCGCCGGGTGCGGCTCACGGACGCCGCGCACCTCGTACTGCGGCACGCGGAGGCGGTGTTCGCACAGCTGGAGCAGGCGGACGCGGAACTGGCCGGGTACCTGGCGGGGGACGCGGGCGAGGTGCGGGTCGGCGCCTTCTCCACCGCCGTGCCGGCGCTCGTGGTCCCGGCCGTGGCCGCCCTGCGGCGGACCCGCCCGGGGGTGGAGGTACGGGTACGCGAGACGGAGGCCGCGGAGTCCTACGAGCTGCTGTCGGCCGGGGGCGTGGACCTTGCGCTGTCCCTCGCCGCGCACGCGCCGACGGCGCGGGACCCCCGGTTCACCCGGCTGACGCTGCTGGAGGATCCACTGGACGTGGCCCTGCCGCCGGGCCACCCGCTGGCGGGCGCGCCGGAACTGCGGCTGGCCGACCTGTCCGGCGACCCGTGGATCTACGGGGGCAGCGGTCCGTGGTCGCAGATCGCGCGGGGTGCGTGCGAGGCGGCGGGCTTCGTGCCCGAACAGGCGCACTCGGCGTCCGGCTGGACGGCGATCCTCGCGATGGTCGAGGCGGGGATGGGTGTGGCGCTGGTGCCGCGCATGGTGTCGAGCCGGGCCTCGGGGGTGGTGGTCCGGGTGCTGTCCCGGGACCGCCCGACCCGGCACGTGATCGCGGCGGTCCGGCGCGGCGGCGAGTCCGCTCCCGCGGTGGCGCATGTGCTGGCCGCTCTGCGGGGGGTTGCGGGCGCGCGGGGGTGACGCCGCCACCATTCCCTGGGCTCCGCCCCGGCCCGCGCCTCAAACGCCGGCGGGGCTGGGGTGTGCCGGCGGGGCGGGAGGGGGTGGCCGGGGTGCAAGATCGGGGCTCCGCCCCGGACCCCGCGCCTCAAACGCCGGCGGGGCTGGATGTGCCGCGGGGCCGGATGTGCCCGCGAAGGTGGATGTGCCCGCCGGGGTGGGTGGGCCCGCGAGGGGTGGGCCGGCGGGGGTGTGCCCGCCGGGGGCCGTGCCCGCGAGGGGTGGGCCGGCGGGGGTGTGCCCGCCGGGGGCC
>NZ_JBHXRU010000094.1:0-25475 GCF_042716255.1 Streptomyces sp. NPDC058662
GTACTGCAGGGGGGACCCTGTGGGAGAGTAGGACGCCGCCGAACAATCATTGTGGGAATGCCCCGCACCAACCCGTTCCGGGTTCGGTGCGGGGCATTTCTGCGTTCCCGGGCAGGCCGCAGAATCCGCCGGATGCCCGGCATGGGGTCGGGCGGGTTGCCCACAGGCGGCTCGTAGGGTTGACGCATGGGCTATGACCTCGTCATCTTCGACAACGACGGCGTTCTGGTGGACAGTGAGCCGCTCGCCAACAACATCCTCGCCGGCTACCTGACCGAGCTGGGGCACCCCACCTCGTACGAGGAGTCGCTGCGCGACTACATGGGCTCCGCTGTGCACCGGGTGCACGACCTCGTCCTGGAGCGGACCGGGGAGAAGCTGCCGACCGATTTCGACGACACGCTGCACGCGCGGACCTTCACCGCGTTCGAGCGCGAGTTGAAGCCCGTCCCCGGTGTGGAGGACGTACTGGGCGCGCTGACCGCCAGCGGCGTCGCGTACTGCCTGGCCTCCTCCTCGACGCACGAGCGGATCAGGGTCGGACACCGGGCGGCCGGGCTCGACGGATGGTTCGAAGAGGAGTGGATCTTCAGCGCCGAGGACGTGGGCCGGGGGAAGCCCGCCCCCGACCTGTTCCTGCACGCGGCCCGGCGGATGGGTGTGGAGCCCGCGCGGTGCGTGGTCGTCGAGGACAGTCCGCTGGGCGTGCGGGCGGCGCGGGCCGCGGGGATGGACGTGTACGCCTTCACCGCCATGCTGCCCGCCGAACGACTCGGGGACGCCACCGGCTTCTTCGGCGACATGCTGCAGCTCCCGGGGCTCCTGCAACTGCCCGTGTGATCTCTCTACCCACCGGTAGCCCCGGGGCCTACGCTCACCCGCCATGACGGTAGACGTGCGGCTGCGGCGCGGGCGCGGCGCCCTGGGGTTCAGCTTCTTCGTGCAAGGCGTGACGTTCGCCCTGCTGGTGACCAGGATCCCCGCCATCCAGGACCGGTACGGGATATCCGACGGGCTGCTGCCGGCCTTCCTCGCCGCGGTGCCCGTCCTCGCCGGCGTGGCGAGCGTGGCCACCGAGCACCTGGTGAAGCGGGTCGCCCCCAGCGCCGTCCTGCGGTGGGCGCAGCCGGTCGTACTGCTGTCCCTGCTGGGGGTGGGGGCCGGCGACCGGATGTGGCACGTGGCCGTGGCCCTGGGGGCGTTCGGACTGTCGGTGGGCGCGCTGGACGCCTCGATGAACATGCTCGGTGTCAGCCTGCAACGGGCGTACGGCCGCAGCATCATGCTGGGCTTCCACGCCGCGTACAGCCTGGGCGGGATCGTGGGGGCCTCGGCCGCGTGGGCGGGGGCGCACGGGCGGCTGGACCTGTTCGTGAGCTATCTGCCGGCCGTGGTCGTACTACTGCCGGCGGCGCTGCTGGCCAGCCGCCGGTACGTGGACCGCGCGGAGCCCGGTGCGGAGCCCGGTGCGAAGGCGGCGGGCGCGGCGGGCGCGGCGGGCGGGGGGCTGGGGAGCGGCGGGTTCGCACTGCTGCTGCCGCTCTGCCTGGTCATGGCGTGCGCGTACATCGGCGACTCGACCGTCGCGAACTGGAGTGCCAAGTACCTCCAGGACGTGCTCGGGAGCTCGGAGCAGCTGGCGACCGTCCCGTACAACGTTTACATGGTGACCACGCTCGTCGGGCGGGCCGTCGGCGACGTGGGGGTGCGGCGCTTCGGTGCCGTGGCCGTGGTGCGGGGCGGGGCGCTGGTGGCGGCGGCCGGTTTCGCCGTGGTGGCGGTGGCGCCCGGGGCCTGGGTGGGGATGCTCGGTTTCACGCTGCTGGGGATCGGGCTGTGCGTGATCGTGCCGCAGACCTTCGCCGCCGCCGGCCGGATGTTCCCGAACGCCTCCGACACGGCCGTGGCCCGGCTCAACATCTTCAACTACGTCGGCTTCCTGATCGGCTCGCCGCTCGTCGGGGCGGTCGGGGACGCCTGGAGCTACCGGGGGGCCATGCTCGTCCCGATGGTCCTCGTCCTGGTCACGCTCTTCCACGCCCGCTCGTTCGGCTCCGACGGGGCCCGATACGGTGTGCGGCATGAGCGGCCGCGGGTTGTTGATGTGGGACGAGGCGGTAACGAGGTATGACTTCGGACCGGGCCATCCGATGGATCCCGTGCGCCTGGCGCTGACGATGGGCCTGGTACGGGCCTTCGGGCTGGACCGGGCCATGGAGGTACGGGCGGCCCGGGCGGCCGGGGACTCCACGCTGCGGCTCGTGCACCGGGGCGACTACGTCGCCGCGGTGCGCACGGTGTCGGCCGACCCCGGGACCGCGGACGGTTCGTACGGCCTGGGGACCATGGACGATCCGGCCTTCCACGGGATGCACGAGGCGTCCGCCCTGATCGCCGGGCAGTCGGTGGCGGGCGCGGAGGCGGTGTGGCGCGGTGAGGCCGAGCACGCCGTGAACTTCGCGGGCGGACTGCACCACGCCATGCCGGGCGCGGCGGCCGGCTTCTGCGTGTACAACGACGCGGCGCTGGCGATCGCGCGGCTGCTGGAGCTGGGCGCGGAGCGGGTCGCGTACGTGGATGTGGACGTCCACCACGGGGACGGGGTGCAGGCGGCGTTCTGGGACGACCCCCGGGTGCTGACGGTGTCGCTGCACGAGCATCCGCGGACGCTGTTCCCGCAGACGGGCTGGCCGGAGGAGACGGGCGGCGCTGCTGCCGAGGGCTCGGCGGTGAACGTCGCGCTGCCGGCGGGGACCGGGGACGAGGGGTGGGTGCGGGCCTTCCACGCGACCGTGCCGGAGCTGCTGGCCGACTTCCGCCCCCAGGTGCTGGTGACCCAGCACGGCGCCGACACGCACTTCGAGGACCCGCTGGCCCACCTGGCGGTCTCGCTGGACGCCCAGCGGGCCGTGCAGGAGTCCTGCCACCGGCTCGCGCACACGTACGCGGACGGCCGGTGGCTGGCGCTGGGAGGCGGCGGTTACGCGGTGGTGGACGTCGTACCGAGGTCGTGGACCCATCTGGTGGCCATCGCCGCGCACCGGCCGGTGGCACCGGAGACGGCGGTCCCGGCGTCGTGGCGGGACGAGGCGTACGCGCGGACCCGGCAGTTGGCGCCGGCCCGGATGACGGACGGCCGGTCGGTGGCGTGGCGGGAGTGGGACGAGGGGTACGACCCGGCGGACCGTACGGATCAGGCCGTTCTGGCGACGCGGCGGGCCGTCTTCCCGTTGCGCGGCATGCTGACCTGAGCGCGCGTCGTTACGCCGACTGTGGGGCTGTTGCGCTGAATCGGTGATCCGTCCGGTGGGGTGCGGCAGCATCGGAGGGTGTTGAGCACCGGCGCGTTACGTGCGCATCTGCTGGCCGCCCGGTTGGCCGGGCCCGTCGCCACCTCCCGTGAGGAGAGCCTGCGCAGCTACCGGTTGTTCGCGGCCCGCGATCCGCGGGTGCTGCTGGGGCTGGACCCGGAGCGCGGGTGGGACGAGCGTGATCTGCTGGGGCTGATGGCGCGCAAGTGCGGGGTCTCGCCGGACCCGCGGCACGTCAGCGGTCCGGACGTGATCGATCCGGAGCTGACGCTGGCCGCGCTGGAGGCTTTCGCGGGGCGGCTGCGCCAGGCCGTCGAGGCAGGGTCGCCGGTCCTGTTCGGGACGGGGCATCCGCACCGACTCCTGGACTTCTACGCCGGTTTGGCCAGGGCGGTGTCGGCGGCGGGATGTGCTGTCCTCACACCGGCGCGGGGGGTGGATGTGGACGTGGCGACCCGGTTCGGCGTACGCACGCACAGCATCGATTACGTACGGGGGGTCGCACTGGTGCGGGAACCCGGCGCGCGGACGGCGGGGAGTTCCACCGGCGCGCACACCCATTCGCCGCTGCCGGTCCGGGTGGCGCTGGGGGCTCTGGCGGAGGGCGGCGGGCCGTTGCCGGACCTGGTGGTGGGGGACCACGGGTGGGTCTGCGGCGCAGGTCAGCTCGGTATCGACGCGATCGGCCTGGCGGATACGGACGATCCCGCGCTGTTCGTCGGCGAGGCCGAGGGGCGGGTGGCGGTGGCCGTTCCGGTCGATGACGCGGTGCGGGCGGACTACTACCGACCGCTTACTCGCTATGTACTGGACCGGGCGGACCTGACGGAGCGGCAGGAGTGGCTGTAGCTCCTCTTCCCCACTCGTATCACGCGCCCCTACTCTGGGGAGTGAGCGTGCGACGACGAGGAGTAACCGGAGGGGAAGCCGGTGCCCGTCATGCGCGGAAGGTCAAGGTGTGTCATGGCTGCTGGCGAGAGGCCTCTCAGTGAGGTTCAGTTCCTGACCGTGGCGGAGGTCGCCTCGGTGATGCGAGTGTCAAAGATGACCGTGTACCGCTTGGTGCACAACGGTCATCTGCCCGCAATCCGGGTGGGCCGGTCCTTCCGGGTCCCCGAAAACGCGGTCCACGAGTACCTCCGAGAGTCCTATGTGGGGGTGGAGTCGGCCTGAGACTGACCCCGGCGGGCCTCGGATTACAAGCTCAGAGCTCGGGCGGGTAGGCTAGGCCGACGTAGGTCGTGTGGGCCCAGACGCCCCGCACCGAGTGAAGAGAAGTGAGCGAGGGTAAGTCGTGGGCTCTGTTATCAAGAAGCGGCGCAAGCGGATGGCTAAGAAGAAGCACCGCAAGCTGCTCAAGCGCACCCGCGTCCAGCGCCGTAACAAGAAGTAAACGGCAGCTGTACGTGTTCTCCGCAGCCCCTCCACCATCCTGGTGGAGGGGCTGCGGTGCAGCCGGGGACAGTTGTTCCTATCCAGGGAGGCGCTGAGCTCGTGGGCAAGGTCGTACTGGTCACCGGGGTGGCCCGGCAGCTGGGAGGGCGCTTCGTACGCCACATCCAGCGCGACCCGGAGGTCGAGCGGGTGATCGCGGTGGACGCGGTCAGCCCGCCGCACCGGCTCGGATCGGCCGAGTTCGTCCGGACGGACATCAGGCAGTCGGCGATCGCCCGGGTACTGGCCGAGCACGCGGTGGACACCGTGGTGCACTTGGCGGTCACCGGGGGCAGCGCGGGCACGGGCGGTGCGCACAGCACCGTCAAGGAAACGAACGTCATCGGGACCATGCAGCTCCTCGGAGCCTGCCAGAAGTCGCCCACGGTGAGCCGGCTCGTGGTGAAGTCCAGTACCAGTGTGTACGGGGGCACCTCGCGCGATCCGGCCGTCTTCACCGAGACCACCGAGCCCAAGTCCCTGCCGGCGGGCGGCTTCGCCAAGGACGCCGCCGAGGTCGAGGGGTACGTACGCGGCTTCGCGCGCAGGCGGCCGGACGTCGCGGTGTGCGTGCTGCGCTTCGCCAACATCCTGGGGCCCTTCGCCGACTCGGCGCTCGCCGAGTACTTCTCGATCCCCGTGATGCCGACGGTGCTGGGCTACGACCCGCGGCTGCAGTTCGTCCACGAGGACGACGTGCTGGACGTGCTGCGGCTGGCGGCGCGCGAACCGAGGCGCGGCACCCTCAACAGCGGGACCTTCAACATCGCGGGCGACGGGGTGCTGCTCCTCTCGCAGTGCGCGCGGCGGCTCGGGCGGCCGACGATGCCGCTGTTCCTGCCCGCCGTGACCTGGGTGGGGTCGGCGCTGCGGGCGATCGGGGCCACCGACTTCTCGCCGGAGCAGATAAGGCTCCTCACGCACGGCCGGGTCGTGGAGACCTCGCAGATGCGGGAAGTGCTCGGCTTCGACCCCATGTACACGACCGCCGAGACCTTCACCGATTTCGCGCGGAGCCGGCGGAGCGGACTGCTGCCCCCGGAGCGGGTCGGGCGCGCGGTGGGGCGGGTGGCGGCCATGCTGGACGTCAACGGCCCGCAGGACGGGGCCGGGGCCGACGAGGACGAAGGAGCGAAGCGATAGTGGCGGACGCCAAGGTCATTCCGTTCGACGAGGAACGGCCGCGCCGGCGGCCCGCGGGACGGCGGGTACGGGCGGTGGCGCCGCCCGGGCCCCAGCCGGTCCGGGCGGTCGAGGCGCACCCCGGGGAGACGCACCCCGGGGAAACGGAGCCGCCGCCGCCCGCCCCGGCGGCCACCGGTGACGGCTGGGACCGCCGGCTCGCGGGCGGGCTGGCCTTCCTGCGCCGCCGGATCACCGGGGAGTACGAGGTCGACGAGTTCGGCTACGACAAGGAGCTGACGGACCAGGTCCTGATGTCCCTGCTGCGGCCGCTGTACGACAAGTACTTCCGGGTGGAGGTCAAGGGCATCGAGAACATCCCGGCGGAGGGCGGCGCGCTGATCGTCGCCAACCACTCGGGAACCGTGCCGCTGGACGGGCTGATGCTCCAGGTCGCCGTCCACGACCGCCACCCCGCGCAGCGCCACCTGCGGCTGCTGGCGGCCGACCTGGTGTTCATGCTGCCGGTGGTGAACGAGCTGGCGCGCAAGGCCGGGCACACCCTGGCGTGCGCGGAGGACGCGCAGCGGCTGCTGGAGGCCGGTGAGCTGGTCGGTGTGATGCCGGAGGGCTTCAAGGGGATAGGGAAGCCGTTCGGGGACCGGTACAAGCTCCAGCGGTTCGGGCGGGGCGGCTTCGTCTCGACGGCGCTGCGCGCCGGCACGCCGATCGTGCCCTGCTCCATCGTGGGGGCGGAGGAGATCTACCCGATGATCGGCAACGCGAAGACGCTCGCGCGGCTGCTGGGGATCCCGTACTTCCCGCTCACGCCCACGTTCCCGTGGCTGGGGCCGCTGGGGGCGGTGCCGTTGCCGACGAAGTGGACGATCCAGTTCGGGGAGCCGATCGCGACCGACGGGTACGCGGCGGAGGCGGCGGACGATCCGATGCTGATGTTCAACCTCACGGACCAGGTGCGGGAGCAGATCCAGCACACGCTGTACAAGCTGCTGGTGCAGCGGCGGTCCGTCTTCTTCTGACGGTCCGCGAGCGCGAGAGCTCTGGCGGCACCGACCGAGGGCCGGCGAGGCCGGATGGGCCTCGCCGGCGTACTCGTGCCGTGCGCTACTCGACGTCCTCCGCGTTGATGCCCAGGCCCGGGAGGAGGCCCGGGAGCAGGGGCGGGAGGGTGATGTCGGGCTTGGGCTGGTCGGACGTGCCCGAGGAGGGCGCGGCCGACGGGCCCTGCGGCGGGTTGAGCAGGTCGCCCGTACCGCCCAGCAGGCCGCCGTCGGCCGAGGGCCGGGGGCTGCCCGAGGGGGACGGCGCGGGACTGCTGCCGGGCGTGCCGCCGGGGGCGGGCGCGGTCTGCTGCTTGCCGCTGGGGGTGCCCGGCTTGGCCGGCGTACCGGGTGGGCTGGACCCCCGCGTCTGCTCCGGGGGCTTGGGGAGCAGGCCCTGGAGCGGCGCCACGTCTTCGTCTATGGCCCGGAAGACCGATTCCACCTCACCGCCCACGTCCGTGAGCTGCGCGGGCAGCCTCTCCCTGAGCTTGCCCCACGCGTCGCGGTGGGAGCGGGAGAACGACGACAGCGCCTGGATCGGGGCGAGCGAGCCGTCCCGTTCGTACGCGGCCTGGAGCAGGCGGTGGCCCTGCTCCGCGTCGTGCTTCATCCCTGCCAGGGCCCGGCGGATGGCGCCCAGGGACTCGTGGTCCAGTACGCCCGTCCGTCCGCGCTCCATCAGCCTGCGGGCCTCCGAGAGGCGGTTCGAGGCCTGGTCGAGGTAGAGCTCGCCCCGGTCCGCGTCCTCGTCGGCCATCCCGAGCTTCAAGTCCTCCATGCCCCGCTTCACGGGGTAGAGGTGGTCACCGGGCAGGGCGTTGGAACTGGCAGCGGCCACTCCGCTGAATGCCCCCGCGGCCACCCCTACGGTGAGGCCTCCCGCTGCGATGCCCTTGGACCAGCGGGAGCGGGGCCGCAATGTCCGGAGCGAGGTCGCCCGGTGGGCGCCGCGGCCGGTCCGCTGCTCGGGCACCAGAGGGTCCGGGGCGGCACCGCCCCGGGCCCTCTCTTCCAGCACCATCGCCTCCATGGCGGCCACGAGCTGGGCTCGCTGCACCACTTTGACGTCTGCGTCCATCTGCGGGCGCGGCATTTCGCCGAGCGCGCTCGCCAAGGCCAACAGCCGGGTGTGGTCGGCAGGTTCGGCAGGTGCCTGGGACTGCTCGGCCGCCGGATCCGGTTCTGGGAGATCGGTAAGGGTCCGATCCTCCAGGGCCTGGGCGAAGGCGTTCGCCCGCCGGTGCGGAGTCACGTTCGCGATCACTGGCGGCACCTCCTCTCGTCATGACGATCGACTCCCCAAGGTGTCCGGAAGGTTGCCTTCCTTGAGCGCATCCACACTTTCGAGTGAGCGGCTTCGGGCAAGGCGTGTCCACAGGGAGCCTGCATTCCGCACAACGAGCGTCGCGGCACTTGGGTTACGGACGAAGGATGATCGGACCACAGCGTCATCGAGAGGTCACCGGATGTGAGGTCGTGTGGTGGGTGTGAAGACCGTCAGCGGGCGTCTTCCGGAAGGAGGCGGGCCAGCGTGCGGACCGCCCGGTACTGGAGCGTTTTGATGGCCCCCTCGTTCTTCCCCATCACCCGGGCCGTCTCGGCGACCGAGAGGCCCTGCAGGAAGCGCAGCGTCACGCACTCCTGCTGCTGCGGATTGAGTTTCCGTACGGCCTCCAGCAGGGCCGCGTTGGAGAGGGACTCCAGGACGGAGTCCTCGGGGCTGCGCTCGACCTCGTTCGCGTCGAGCATCTCCCCGGTGGTTACCTCCAGCCGGAAGCGGCTGGACTTGAAGTGGTCGGCCACCAGGTTGCGGGCGATCGTCACCAGCCAGGCGCCGAAGTCGCGGCCCTGCCAGGTGAAGGTCGAGATGCGGCGCAGTGCCCGCAGGAAGGTCTCACTGGTGAGGTCCTCCGCGGTCGCTTTGCCGCCGACGCGGTAGTAGATGTAGCGGTAGACCGTGTCGCTGTACTGGTCGTAGAGGCGGCCGAAGGCCTCGGCCTCGCCGGCTTGGGCGCGTTCGACCAGGTCCATCATGCGGGCCTGGTCGCTGTCCGCCGCAGGACGGCGGGAGGCGGTCTGCGTGCTCGTACCGGCGGCGCCGTTCGAGCCGCCGGCCGCGCGTCCTCGTCTGCCCACGGTGGCTCCGCCGTCGGTCAGGGCATAGCAGGGACCGGCCGGGCCGAGGCCGGCAGGGACCGCGGCGGCGAAGGCGGGGACGGCGTACGCGGTGGGGACGAAGCCGCGCAGGTGGTCGAGGACCGTTGCGCGCAGCGTAGCCAGGCCCGAGGCGTCAACCCCGACAGGTGGGTACACGGGACTCCCAGAGGCAGAGCTTCCATCACGTGCAGTGCGGGACCGTTCACCCGTCGTGGCGACAGATGGCCGGTGGCATGCGTTTGAGGAGAATAACGCTTCGTACAGGCGGCGCTACACCCAGTTGCTCAAATCACCGGTTCCGACACTTCTGTTGCGTGTCGAGGGCATATTCGGTCGCAGTTGGTGATCGTTTATTGATCACTTGGGTGCGCGGAATGGACGCTTCCAGGGGGGCTCCCGACCGTGTCGGGCATGCCTGAGTGCCGCGCGGGGAGCGCGGGTAGAGGTGAGCGAATGCCCCGGCCCCGCGGTGCGGGCGGGCGGGGGCGGGGCCGGGCCGGTCAGGGGCCCGGGCCGCTACCTGCGGCGGCGGTTCAGGGCGATGGCGGCGGCCGCGCCGCCCGCGAGCGCGCCGACTCCGGCGGCGGCCGGGACGCCGACCTTCACGGCCTTGCGGCCGGTCCGGTAGTCGCGCAGGCGCCAGTCGTTGCTGCGGGCATGCTTGCGCAGTTTTGTGTCGGGATTGATCGCGTACGGGTGTCCGACCAGGGACAGCATCGGGATGTCGTTGTGCGAATCGCTGTACGCGGCGCAGCGCGAGAGGTCCAGGCCCTCGGCGGCGGCCAGGGCGCGGACGGCCTCGGCCTTGGCGGGGCCGTGCAGCGGCTCGCCGACCAGCCGGCCGGTGTACACGCCGTCCACGGACTCGGCGACGGTGCCCAGGGCGCCGGTCAGGCCCAGTCGGCGGGCGATGATCGTGGCCGTCTCCACGGGGGCGGCCGTGACCAGCCAGACCTTCTGGCCGGCGTCGAGGTGGGCCTGGGCCAGGGCGCGGGTGCCCGGCCAGATCCGTTCGGCCATGTACTCGTCGTAGATCTCCTCGCCGATGGCCATCAGCTCGTGGACCTTGTGGCCCTTGACGATGGACAGGGCGCTGTCGCGGGCGTCCTGCATGTGCTCGGGGTCCTCGACCCCGGCGAGCCGGAACCAGGCCTGCTGCCAGGCGAAGCGGGCCAGCTCGCGGCGGCGGAAGAACTCGCGCTTGTAGAGGCCGCGGCCGAAGTGGAAGATCGCGGCGCCCTGCATGACGGTGTTGTCGAGGTCGAAGAAGGCGGCGGCCAGGTCGTCGCCGGCGACGGGGAAGTCGGGCTCGGCCGGCTCCTGCGGGGTCTCCCCGAGGGCGTGCGGTCCGAGGTCCGGTGCGGTGTCCGGCAGGGCGGGGGACGCGGCTCCGGTCAGCGCCGTCTTGCGCGCGGCTTCGGCCGAGGCCTCGCCCGCGAGCACGCTGCGCGCGGTGGCGGAACGTCTGCGCGGGGCGAGCCATCCCCATGCGGTGCGCGTCCCGGAGGGGCTCCTGCCGGGGTTGGGGTCGGGCGTCGGGCGGGGCATGACGCGAGCATAGCCACTGTGTTCGGGACTTCCCGAACCGATGGGATGCGAAGGCGTGAACTCTTCGGGGCGCCGCTGTGACGCCGGGGCGCGGGAGAATACGGCCATGAGTCCTCTGTTGCGCCGCAAGGAAAAGAAGATCCCGGCCGAGCGGGTGGTGACGCTCATCGGGAAACCGGGGTGCCACCTGTGCGACGACGCGCAGGCGGTGATCGAGGAGATCTGCGCGGAGACGGGCGCGCGGTGGGAGAAGAAGGACATCTCGCAGGACGAGGAGCTGTACCGGCGGCACTGGGAGCAGATTCCGGTTGTCCTGGTGGACGGCGAGCAGCACACCTTCTGGAGGGTGAACCCGGACCGCCTGCGGCGGGCGCTGCAGGGCTGACCCCGCGCCCGGGTACCATCATGGGCGATTTATGCGGACTCGGGGGCGTATCCGTGAGGAGTGTGTACGGTTTTGCCCCCTTGGGGATTTGAACGGGTTCGGCGTGTCATGCGTTCCGGCCCCCGACGCCCGGGGCGCGTGACCCCGGTCACTTTGGTCGGACAAATTGGACACAATCTTTGTGCACGCGTTCACAAAGGCATAGCCTGCTGTGGACGGGGCGGTCCTGGGACAAGTGGCCGCCTGCAGCCCCGCTCATCCCGCAGGAGCATCGTGGCAACTGGCCGAACTCACCGACCGGCGACCCGCAGCCGAGGTATTCCCGAGGCCACTGTCGCCCGGCTTCCGCTGTACCTGCGCGCCCTCACCGCGCTCTCCGAGCGATCGGTGCCCACGGTGTCCTCCGAGGAGCTCGCGGCCGCGGCCGGAGTCAACTCCGCGAAGCTGCGCAAGGACTTCTCCTACCTGGGCTCGTACGGCACCCGCGGGGTCGGGTACGACGTCGAGTACCTCGTCTACCAGATCTCCCGCGAACTCGGTCTGACCCAGGACTGGCCGGTCGTCATCGTCGGCATCGGCAACCTCGGCGCCGCGCTCGCCAACTACGGCGGTTTCGCCTCGCGCGGCTTCCGTGTGGCCGCGCTGATCGACGCCGACCCGGCGATGGCCGGCAAGCCGGTGGCCGGGATGCCCGTGCAGCACACCGACGAGCTGGAGAAGATCATCGAGGAGAACGGGGTCTCGATCGGCGTCATCGCGACTCCGGCGGGTGCGGCCCAGCAGGTCAGCGAGCGGTTGATCGCGGCCGGGGTCACCTCCATCCTGAACTTCGCCCCGACCGTGCTGTCCGTGCCCGAGGGCGTGGACGTGCGCAAGGTCGACCTCTCCATCGAGCTCCAGATCCTCGCCTTCCACGAGCAGCGCAAGGCCGGTGAGGAAGCGGCCGCCGCCGCTGCCGCCGGCGGCTCCTCCACGGGCGGCGCCGCGCCCGCCGCGGCCGTCGTGCCGCCGGCCGGCCGGGCCGCGGCCGAGGCGCGCAAGGGCGGACCCGAGGGTGACGTCCCGGCGGTGATGCCGGCATGAGTCTGCTGGTCGTGGGGCTGAGCCATCGCAGTGCCCCCGTGAGCGTGCTGGAGCGGGCCTCGCTGCCCGCCGACGCCAAGGTGAAGCTGCTGCACGACACCCTCGCCGCCGAGCCGTCGGCGGAGGCGGCGGTACTCGCCACGTGCAACCGGATCGAGCTGTACGCCGACGTGGACAAGTTCCACGCCGGTGTCGCCGAGCTGTCCACGCTGCTGGCCCAGCACAGCGGGGTCGCGCTGGAGGAGCTCACCCCCTATCTGTACGTGCACTACGAGGACCGGGCGGTGCACCACCTGTTCTCCGTGGCGTGCGGGTTGGACTCGATGGTCGTGGGCGAGGGCCAGATCCTCGGCCAGATCAAGGACGCCCTGGCGCTGGGGCAGGAGCAGCACACCGCCGGGCGGCTGATCAACGACCTGTTCCAGCAGGCGCTGCGGGTCGGCAAGCGGGCGCACTCGGAGACCGGGATCGACCGGGCCGGCCAGTCGCTGGTCACCTTCGGGCTGGAGCAGCTGACCGCCGGGCGGATGCCGGTGGCCGAGTGGGCCGCGGGCAAGCGTGCGCTGGTGATCGGCGCCGGGTCGATGTCCTCGCTCGCCGCCGCGACGCTGGCGCGGGTCGGTGTGGCCGAGATCGTGGTGGCGAACCGGACCGCCGAGCGGGCGGAGCGGCTCGCGGAGATCCTGGTTGCCTCAGGCACGGGTGTGAAGGCCGCCGCCGTGCCGATGGGCGCCGTGGCCGAGGAGCTGACACGAGTCGACGTGGTCGTCTCGTGCACCGGCGCCACCGGCCTCGTGCTGAGCGCCGACGACGTCCTCGCCGCCGTGGCGCCCGCGCCGGAGGCGGCGGCGGACGCCGCGGAGGAAGCCGTGGCGGGGCCGCAGGACCGGGGCCCCGCCCCGGACCCGGCGCCCCGCACAATGATCGGGCCGGCAGCCGCCGAGGTCGTGGCCCGGCTGGCCGCGGCGGCCGCCGCGCACGGCCGGCTCGCCGATGCCGGGGCCGTACGGACCATGGAGGCCGCGGCCGGGGCCGACGGCTGCCCCGTCGGGACGGACGGGCGCTCCGCGCTGACCGGCGTGGACGCCGGCTCGCTCGAACTGCACGGGACCTGGGCCGACCAGGGCGAGGCGGCCGCGCAGCGCCGGCCCCGCCGCGGTGTGCGGACGCCTGCCGGCGGGACGGCGGCGCGGCTCGCGCTGCTGGACCTGGCGATGCCGCGCGACATCGACGCCGCCGTGCACCGCATCCCGGGCGTACGGCTCGTGGACATCGAGTCGCTGGCGGAGGCGTCCGCGGACGCGCCGATGGCGGCCGACGTCGAGGCCGTACGCGCGATAGTGACCGGGGAAGTGGCCGCTTTCGGGGCGGCGCAGCGGGCGGCGCACATCACGCCGACCGTGGTCGCCCTGCGGGCCATGGCCGCCGAGGTCGTCGCCATGGAGGTGGCGCGACTCGACGGACGGGTGCCCGATCTCGACGAACGGCAGCGGGCCGAGGTCACCCAGACCGTGCGCCGCGTCGTCGACAAGCTCCTCCACGCGCCGACCGTGCGCGTGAAGCAGCTCGCGAGCGAGCCCGGCGGCGCCGGGTACGCCGAGGCGCTGCGCGAACTCTTCGACCTCGACCCGCAGACGGTGGCCTCCGTCAGCCGGGCCGACGCGAGTGCCCAAGCAGCCGACATGGCCGACAAGTACGACGACACAGGACGGGCATCATGAATCCACGTCTCGACGAGCCCCTCCGGCTCGGCACGCGGCGCAGCAAGTTGGCGATGTCCCAGTCAGGCCATGTCGCCGATGCGGTACGGGCGGTCACCGGCCGCGCCGTCGAGCTCGTGGAGATCACGACCTACGGTGACGTGTCGCGCGAGCACCTCACGCAGATCGGCGGGACGGGCGTGTTCGTCACGGCCCTGCGCGACGCGCTGCTGCGCGGGGACGTCGACTTCGCCGTGCACTCGCTGAAGGACCTGCCGACGGCGCAGCCCGACGACCTGGTGATCGCGGCCATGCCGCGGCGCGAGGACCCCCGGGACGCGCTCGTCGCCCGCGACGGCCTGACCTTCGGGCAGCTGCCCGACGGGGCCCGCATCGGTACCGGGTCGCCCCGCCGTACCTCGCAGCTCAACCACCTGGCGCTGTCGCTCGGCAAGCGGATCGAGACGGTGCCGATCCGCGGCAACGTCGACACCCGGATCGGTTTCGTGCGGGACGGCGAGCTCGACGCCGTCGTGCTGGCGGCCGCCGGGCTGAACCGGATCGGCCGCGGCGACGAGGCCACCGAGCTGCTGCCCGTCGACAGCGTCCTGCCCGCCCCGGGCCAGGGAGCCCTGGCCGTGGAGTGCCTCGCGTCCGACTCGGACCTGATCGCCGCGCTCGGCGAGCTCGACGACCCGTACACCCGGGCCGCCGTGACCGCCGAGCGTTCCCTGCTCGCCGCCCTGGAGGCCGGTTGCAGCGCACCCGTGGGCGCGTTCGCCGACCTGCTGGCCGACGGGCAGATTGTCAATGAGATGCGCCTGCGCGGCGTCGTCGGAACCCTCGACGGCACGACGCTCGTGCAGATGTCCACCACCGGTCCCGTGCCCCAGTCGTACGACGAGGCCATGGCGCTCGGCCGCGAACTCGCGGACGAGATGCTGGCCAAGGGCGCGGCCGGTCTGATGGGGGAGCGATCGCTTTGAACCCCTCAATGCCCACCACCTCCGCATTTCCGGCCGTCGCCGCCCACGGACACGTCACCTTCCTCGGTGCCGGCCCAGGCGACCCGGGTCTGCTGACGCTGCGCGCCGTGGAGGCGCTCGCCGCCGCGGACGTGCTGATCGCGGAGCCCGACGTGCTCGACGTCGTCCGTACGCATGCGCGCGCGGGCGTCGACACGCCGCAGCTGACGATCGCTGACGAACTGTCAGCAGCCGCTGGGGTCCCGGTGATCCGGGACGCCGCCAATCTTGTCATGGAGGCCGCGCGCTCCGGCAGGCGGGTCGTGCGTGCCGTCACCGGCGACCCCGGACTCGACGGCAACGCCGCCGACGAGATGCTCGTCTGCGCCACGGCGGGCATCCCGTTCGAGGTGGTGCCCGGGGTCGCGACGGCCGTCGGCGTGCCCGCGTACGCCGGTGTGCCGCTGCGCGACAAGCAGGGCGCGGACGTGCGGTTCGTCGACGCGCGGAGCGCCTCGGCGCGCTGCTGGACCGAGGTGGGCGCGAGCGACGGCATCCTCGTCGTCTCCGCGACGCTGGAGACGGTCGCGAGTGCCGCCGCCGAGCTGGTGTCCGCCGGGCGCAAGCCCGACACCCCGCTGACGGTGACCGTGGCCGGTACGACCACGCGGCAGCGCACCTGGTGCGCGACGCTGGGCACGATCGCCCAGGTGTTCAAGCAGGGCAAGGTGCTGCCGTCGCCCGAGGGCGCGCGCCCGGTCATAGCCGTGGTCGGTGAGCACAGCGCCGTCGCGCGCCGTGAGGACCTCTCCTGGTTCGAGTCGAAGCCGCTCTTCGGCTGGCGGGTCCTCGTGCCGCGTACCAAGGAGCAGGCTGCCTCGCTCTCCGACCAGCTCCGTTCCTACGGCGCGGTGCCGCACGAGGTGCCGACCATCGCCGTGGAGCCGCCGCGCACCCCGCAGCAGATGGAGCGGGCCGTGAAGGGCCTGGTGACGGGCCGCTACGAGTGGATCGCGTTCACCTCGGTCAACGCGGTCAAGGCCGTCCGGGAGAAGTTCGAGGAGTACGGGCTCGACGCGCGCGCCTTCGCGGGCATCAAGGTCGCGGCGGTGGGCGAGCAGACCGCCGCGGCGCTCGTGGAGTTCGGTGTGAAGCCGGACCTGGTGCCGAGCGGGGAGCAGTCCGCGGCCGGGCTGCTGGAGGACTGGCCGCCGTACGACCCGGTCTTCGACCCGATCGACCGGGTGTTCCTGCCGCGGGCCGACATCGCGACGGAGACGCTGGTCGCCGGGCTGATCGAGCTCGGGTGGGAGGTCGACGACGTCACCGCCTACCGGACCGTGCGCGCGTCCCCACCGCCGGCGGACACCCGCGAGGCGATCAAGGGCGGCGGCTTCGACGCCGTTCTCTTCACGTCCTCGTCGACCGTCCGGAACCTGGTCGGCATCGCCGGCAAGCCGCACAACGTGACCGTCATCGCCTGTATCGGGCCGGCGACGGCCAAGACGGCGGAGGAGCACGGGCTGCGCGTGGACGTGCTGTCGCCGGAGCCGTCGGTGTCGAAGCTGGCGGAGGCGCTGGCCGAGTACGGGGCGGCGCGCCGCGAGGCGGCCAAGGAGGCCGGCGAGACGGTGTTCCGGCCGAGCGAGCGGCGGCCGGGCGCGCGGCGACGCCGTACGACCTGACGGTCGGCAGTCCGTGGAGGGGCCCGGGTGCGGTGCGCACCCCGGGCCCGCCGAATGCGGGCGCCGCAGGGAACAACCCACCGGGTGAGGCCGGCCCAGGCGGCGGGGGCGAGGGCCAGGGTGGGGCCGTCCGAGACCTTGGAGTCCCGGACGTGGACGGTACCGGCGCAGGAACAGGAAGCGATCTCGACGCAGGCGCCGCCCTCGTCGCCGCTGTGCGAGGACTTCCGCCAAGCGGCGGCGACCTCGACGCACTGGCCGCCCTGGTCGCTGCTGTAGGAGGACTTCCGCCAGGCGAGGGCCACCTCCAGGCACTGGCCGCCTTCGCTGGCGCTGTAGCTGGACTTGAACCACTTCAGTGGGGTGTTCATGCCTCTCCTAGCAGCCGGTCCAACAGGCCTTTCGTCTCTGCCAAGTTCAGGGCCTGGGACCGCAGCATCGCATACTTCTGCGTGAGGATGCTGACCTCGTTCGGGTCGCGTACGAGGATGCTGCCGCGCTGGGTTTCGGAGTACGCGAGGTGCTGGTGCTCGGGTGTTTCCAGCAGGGTGAACGGGCCGTCGAGGCCCGCGTGGGCGGTGATTCCCAAGGGGAGCACCTGGAGGGAGATCGCCGGCCGCGCCGCGCAGGTGCGCAGGTGCAGCAGCTGCTCGCGGCGCACATCCTCGCCGCCTAGCCGGTCTCGGAGGGCGCCCACCCAGACGACGAAGCTGAGGGTCGGAGGGACCGGTCGGTGCAGCATCTCCTGGCGCCTCACCCGGCGGGCGGTGTTGATCTCGATCTTCTCGTCGCCCATGAACGGCACGCGGCAGCGGAACACCTCGCGTGCGTAGGACTCGGTTTGAAGCAGGCCGGGGACGACCAGGCTGTCGTACCAGGACAGCGCCAGCGCCTCCGCTTCCCGTTCCATGTACTCCTCCGCCCAGGCCGGGATCATGTCGACCTCCGGCATCCGGTGCGCGGCCACCGTGAGGAGGCCGGGGAGGCCGAGGACGCGGTCCATGCGGGCGGCGACGTCCGGCATGAGGACGCGTCTGCCCTGCTCGATCGAGGCCAGGGTCTCGATGTCGACGACGACCTCCGCCGCCAGTGCGCGCTGGGTCATTCCTTTGGCGACGCGTCCGGTGGCGACCTGTTCGCCGACCATCTTCATCGCCGTCGAGTTGGGCCGGGGCCGCTTCCTTGGTGGCATGAACGTGGACTCCCCACCTGGGCACGAGAGATAGCCGTACCAACCCGTACTCCTGAGGGAGTACGGGTGGCCCGACTCGTCCACGCTAGTCACGCATCGCGACGATCGGCGGGGGAATCGGGAAATTCAGGGCGGCCTCGCGCGGGAGTTTCGGGCCTCCTCCTGGTCGTCAAACTGGCTGCACTGCCTGCGAGTTCGTCTGCCCCACACGTCACGTGTGGGGTGTGACACCCCTACGGGCAGGCTGTCGCTCTGCGTGACCGGGCTGATCGTGCGCCTCCTCCCGCCCGGCCGCGGTTCGGGGACGGGCGCGGGGGGAGGGGCGTGACCGGGAGGGGGCGGGGCGGCCCTACGCTTGTCCGGACTGCTGTCGATGCTCGAAGAGGCGACTAGAAGATGAGCACGTACGGATCCTTCCCCGGCTCGCGGCCCCGTCGGCTGCGCACCACCCCGGCGATGCGGCGGATGGTCGCGGAGAACCGGCTGCACCCCTCGGACCTGATCCTGCCGGCGTTCGTGCGGGAGGGGATCCGTGAGCCGCTGGCGATCTCGGCGATGCCCGGCGTCGTCCAGCACACCCGGGACACGCTGCGGAAGGCCGCTGTGGAGGCGGTCGCCGCGGGGGTCTCCGGGATCATGCTCTTCGGGGTGCCGGCGGACGAGAACAAGGACGCGCTCGGCACGGCGGGCACCGAGCCGGACGGGATCCTCCAGCTCGCGATCCGCGATGTGAAGGCCGAGGTCGGCGACGACCTGGTGATCATGTCGGACCTGTGCCTGGACGAGTACACCGACCACGGCCACTGCGGAGTCCTCGACGAGAACGGCCGCGTCGACAACGACGCGACGCTGGAGCGCTACGCCGAGATGGCGCAGGTCCAGGCCGACGCGGGCGTCCACGTCGTGGGCCCGAGCGGGATGATGGACGGCCAGGTCGGCGTCGTGCGCGACGCGCTGGACGAGACCGGGCACGAGGACGTGGCGATCCTGGCGTACACCGCCAAGTACTCGTCCGCCTTCTACGGCCCCTTCCGCGAGGCCGTCGCCTCCTCCCTCCAGGGCGACCGCAAGACCTACCAGCAGGACCCGGCGAACGCGCGTGAGTCCCTGCGCGAGCTGGCGCTGGACCTGGAGGAGGGCGCCGACATGGTCATGGTCAAGCCGGCCGGGCCCTACCTCGACATCCTGCACCGGGTCGCGCAGGCGGTGGACGTACCGGTGGCCGCCTACCAGATCAGCGGCGAGTTCGCGATGGTCGAGGCGGCGGCCGAGAAGGGCTGGATCGAGCGGGACCGGGCGATCCTGGAGACGCTGCTGGGCATCAAGCGGGCCGGTGCCGACACCATCCTCACCTACTGGGCGACCGAGGTCGCGGGCTGGCTGCGCGAGACCCGCTGACCCGGGCGGCGAGCGCGCCGCGAGGCCCCGTACCCGGCTCGGGCGCCGTACGGGGCCTCGGCCTTCCTCTAGCGGCGTGGCCGCCGCCTCTCGGCCTCCTCCGCCCCGCCTACGGCCAGTCGACGAGTGCGTGGAACACGAGGTAGCCGAGCACCACGGCCCCCGGCGCGGCCAGCGCGAGGCCCACCCGCCGGGCGGCATCGCGGCGCCGGCGGGGCAGCGCCCAGCAGGCCACGAGCAGTGCCCCCGCCACGAGCAGGGCGAGGCCGAAGAAGGTGGAGGCGACGCTGTACGAGGCGTCGAAGCGGTCGCTCGCGGCCTCGTCGCAGGAGTCGCAGGCCATGGGCGACAGGCCGACGAGGAACAGTGCCGCGGTGCCGAGCGGCAGGGTCAGCAGGGTGGAGAGGAGCGGTGCGACGAACGCACGGGGGTCGCGCGAGGTGTCACGGGTCATGGAATCCAGTCAACTCGGCCTGGAGCGCGGGCACATGAGTGCGCGTACTCACATCCGGCGGGCTCTTCCCCCGGCCCGGCGCCTTACGGGCCCGGTCCCCGCGCCGGCCCCCGTTCGCGTCCGGTCGGGTGCGGGCGCACCCTGGAAGCGAGGGTGACCCCCTGGAGGTGGTGCACCATGTCCACGCTCGTCGGGTGGCATGTGGAGCTCGAATTCACCGAGGAGGGCCACCGCACCAGTGCGGCGGCCCTGGTCAGGCTCGGGGACGGCTCCGAGATGAGGGCGCACGGCTACGCCATGCGCCACCCCTCCGACCCGGAGCAGCTCAGGGTCGGGGAGGAGATCGCGGGCGCCCGCGCGCTCATGGATCTCGCGTCGCAGATGTTGCAGAAGGCCCACAGCGAGATCGACGAGGCGACGGGCCGCCACTCCTATCCGCTCAACCGCTGAGCGGCTCCGGACCCGCCGGCCGGCTCCCCCCCCCGGAGCCGGTCAGCGCGTCCGGCGTCGGAAGAAGACCGACGCGAGGGCCATGGCCAGGGCCGTGATGCCCGCGCACCAGGCGAGGGCCACCCAGGGGGCGTTCCCGGTGGGCTGGGCCAGGAGCAGCGCGCGCAGCGATTCGATCACCGGGGTCAGCGGCTGGTGGTCGGCGAAGCCGTGGAGCCAGCCGGGCATGGTCTCGATGGGGACGAAGGCGCTGGACGGGTAGGGCAGGAACATCATCAGGAACGTGAACCCGCCCGCCGCCTCCGGTGACTTGGCGAGCAGCCCGAGTGCGGCGGCCAGCCACGAGATCGCCGTGATGTACGCGAGCAGCAGCCCGGCCGCGGCGAGGAACGCGAGCGGACCGGCCTGGGGCCGGAAGCCGATGGCGAGGGCCACGGCGAGGACCAGGGTGGTGGAGACCAGGTTGCGTACCACGGAGGCCGTGACGTGCCCGGCGAGGATGGGGATGCCGCCGATGTCGAGGGAGCGGAAGCGGTCGATGACGCCGTTCGTCATGTCCTCGGTGACGCTGACGGCGGTGGAGGCCGCGCCGAAGCCCGCGCAGAGCAGCATGGCGCCGGGGACCACGTACGTCACGTACGTCGTCCCGGTGTCGATGGCCCCGCCGAAGAAGTAGACGAAGATCAGCATCAGCATGACGGGCAGCATCAGGGCGGCGATCAGGGCGTCGGGCCGGCGGCTGCTGATGCGCAGGCTGCGGCCTGCCAGTACGAAGGCGCTCGCGGGCACGGCGGTCATCGGTGGGCTCCCGTCAGGGCGAGGAAGACGTCGTCGAGGGTGGCGCTGCGCAGGGTGAAGCGGTCGATCCCGCTGCGGTCCGGGTCCAGTTCGTCGAGCAGGGCGCGGACGTGGGCGGCGCTGCCGTCGGTGGGCAGGCCGAGGGTGAGCTCGTCGGGGGCGTGGTGGACGGCGCGCGGGGCGAGGACCTCGTAGGCGGCCCTGGTCGTGAGCGTGAGGTCCAGGCGGTGACCGGCGACGCGGGCCTTGAGCTCGGCCGGGGGGCCCTCCGCCGCGATGCGGCCGTCGGCGAGGACGGCGACGCGGTCGGCGAGCCGGTCGGCCTCCTCCAGGTACTGGGTGGTGAGCAGGACGGTGGTGCCGTCGGCGCGCAGTTCGCGTACGAGGTCCCACAGGTCCTGGCGGCTGCGCGGGTCGAGGCCGTTGGTCGGCTCGTCGAGGAAGATCACCTCGGGGCGGGAGACCAGGCTCGCGGCGAGGTCGAGGCGTCGCCGCATGCCGCCGGAGTACGTCTTCGCCGTGCGGCCGGCCGCGTCGGTGAGGCGGAACCGGGCGAGGAGCTCGTCGGCGCGGGTGCGGGAGGCGCGCGGGGAGAGGCCGGCCAGGCGGCCCATCATGCGCAGGGTCTCGACGCCGGTCTGGAGCTCGTCGACGGCGGCGAACTGGCCGGTCAGGGAGATGAGTCCGCGGACCCGGGAGCGTTCGGTGGCCGTGTCGTGCCCGGCGACGCGGACGGTGCCGGAGTCGGCGGCGGTGAGGGTGGCCAGGATCCGGACGGTGGTGGTCTTGCCGGCTCCGTTGGGGCCGAGGAGGGCGAGGACGCTGCCGCGGGGGACGGCCAGGTCGATGCCGTCCAGGACGCGGAGGTCGCCGTAGGACTTGGTGAGGCCGGTCGCGTGGATGCCGAGGCCGCCGGAGGCGTGCGTGGTCATGAGGGGCGGTGCTCCCTTCGCCGTTCTGCGTATGGGTTACGCTCTTCTGTGTAAGTAATACACAGAACTAGGATGGGGGTCAATCGAGGAGTGGGCGGACATGGCGGACGAGGACAGCGGAACCGGGCTCCCGGCCAGCCTGGAAACGGCCTGGGGTCTGCGCGAACGCCCCGCCAAGGGGCCGCGCCCCACGCTCACGCTGCCGAAGATCGTGGAGGCGGCCGTGACGCTGGCCGCGGGTGAGGGGATGGACGCCGTCTCCATGGGCCGGGTCGCCAAGGAGCTGGGCGTCTCGACGATGTCCCTCTACCGGTACGTCACGGCGAAGGAGGAGCTCTACATCCTGATGGCGGACGCGGGGGTGGGCACCCCGCCGGACCCCTCGGCCGGGGAGGGCGCGGGCTGGCGGGAGCTGCTGACGGAGTGGGCGTACGCCCAGCGGGCCGTGCTGATGGCCAACTCCTGGATCCTGCGCATCCCCATCACCGGGGCACCGGTCAGCCCCAACCAGCTCGCCTGGATGGAACGCGGGCTCGCCGCGCTGGCGGACACCGGCCTGGAGGAGGGCGAGAAGCTCTCCACGATCATCCTGATCGGCGGGCTGGTGCGGAACGAGGCCACGATGGCGGCGGACATGATGGAGGCCATCATGAAGTCCGGGGTCGCCCCGGACCGGGTGCTGGCCCAGTACACGAACACCCTGCGCCTGATGACCGGCCCGGACACGCACCCGGCCGTGACGCGGCTGCTGGAGTCATCGGCGTTCACCGGCTCGGGCGAGCCGGACTTCCAGTTCCGCTTCGGCCTGGACCGCATCCTGGACGGGCTCGCGCAGCTGGTCGCCGAGCGGGCGCGATGACCGTGCCGGCGTCGCGGGCCCCGGGGTAGGCCGTCCGGCCCGTGTTCCGCCGCGCGGCGGGGGCGGGGCGGGGGCGGCGCGGGGGCGCACGCACGGGGAGTGTGCTCCCCGTGCGCCCGGTGCGGCGGACGGGCCCGTCAGGCGGGCTGCTCCGGCATGCTCGCCGTGATCACCGCGAAGGGGGCGCCCTGCGGGTCGGCCAGGACGGCCATGCGGCCCGCCACCATGTCGAAGGCGGGGGCGAGGGCGGTGGCCCCGGCCCCTACGGCGGCGGCCTGGATCTCGTCGACGTTGTCGACGTGGAAGTACGGCAGCCAGTGCGGGGGAGTCCCCGGGGGAACCTTGTCCAGGTTCATCATCCCGCCGACCACGCGGCCGGCGGCCTTGAACTCCGTGTACCCCTCGGCGCCCGGCATCGTGGAGGCCGCGGTGGAGACCGGCAGGACGGCGGAGTAGAACGCGGCCGCGGCGGGGACGTCGCTCGTGCTCAACTCGTTCCAGACGAGGGCGCCGTGCTCGTTGACGATGCCCGCACCGTCGAAGGAGCCCGGCTCCCACAGGCCGACCACGGCGCCGGTCGGGTCGGCGACGACGGCCATCCGGCCGAGGTCCATGACGTCCATCGGGCCCATCAGGACCGTGCCGTGCGCGTCGGTGACGGACTTGATCGTGGAGTCGACGGAGTCGGTGGACAGGTACGTCGTCCACACGGTCGGCGGCATCGGGTCGGGGACGGTGCCGTCCGGGTTCATCGCCTTCATGATGCCGGCGACGGGCCGGCCCTTGAGGGTGCAGACGGAGTAGCCGCCCTGCTCGGCCGGGCCGACCTCGCCCTGCCAGCCGAAGAGGCCGCAGTAGAAGTCGAGGGCGGCCTGCTGGTCGGGGGCCATCAGGTCGATCCAGCAGGGAGTGCCGGGCTTGTAGGGGCCGTTCATGTCGGGCACGGATGCCTCCGGTCGCGGATGGGGGGAAGGACGGGCCGTCCCCTACCCGGCCCCCGGAACCCGAATCGAGCCGTACGGGTGACCCCCATCCGCCCGACCGCCCGACCGCCCGACCGCCCGAGCGGCGGACCTGACGGACCGCCGTGCGACGCTGGCGTCTGATCAAGGCGATACAGAGGTGGGGAATGAAGAGACACATCGCGCTCCTGGGGGCCGCGGCGGCGGCCTTCTCGGCGCTGATCGCGGTACCGGCGCCCGCGCAGGCCGCCGACCCGGCGGTGCGGCCGGCGCCGCGGGAGATACGGGTCGTCTCCTGGAACATCTGCGGCGAGGCGGGCGGCAGCCGGGGAGCCGTCGGGTACTGCCCGTACCGCAACGAGCCCCAGCAGAAGGTCGACCAGGTCAAGCAACTCGTCGACGAGCAGCGGGCCGACGTGGTCATGCTCCAGGAGGCCTGCGGGACCAAGGAGGGGACCGCCGAGTCCCCCAGGAGCCACGAGGCGATGCTCCGCGTCGCCCTGGGTGCGGGCTGGTCCTTCCGCCACGCGGTGGGGGCCCGGCCCGACGGTACGAGCAACTGCCGGGGATCGGCACTCGGCGGGGACCTGGGCGTACTGATCGCCGTCAAGGGTGCGATCACCTCGGCCGCGGCGGAGAACACCGTCCCGGCCAAGGAGGGCGACAACCGGACGCTCCCCGTGCTGTGCGCGACGGTCGCGGGCTGGTCCACAGCCGTGTGCACGACGCACATCCTTCCGGAGGACCCGGCCGACAAGGCGGGGTCCGCGGCCCGTGCCACGGCGCAGAACGAGAACGTCAAGGCCTTCCTGGACCGCCACGCCCCCGACGGGGTCGTCCTGGGCGGGGACTTCAACAGCAAGGCCACGGTCCCGCAGGCGGCCCCGCTCGCCGGCGCCTACGACCGGTGCATCGACGGGAACACGCACCACGGCTGGAGCGTGGAGGGGAAGTTCCACACCTGGCACGCGTACGACCACCTGTTCACCACCAAGGCCGTCGGCGGCTCCCGCTTCGCGTCCTGTGCGATCGACACCACCCGCATGGACACCACGGCGAACGAGACCACCAGCGGAGCCCCCGACGGATACTCGGACCACGCCCCGGTCATCGGCGTCCTGCGCGGCGCGCCGGTCGCCGGTGACATGAACGGCGACGGCAGGCCGGACCTGGTGGCCGTCGACACGGAGGGCAGGCTCCGCTTCTACCGGGGCTACGGCAACGGCGCCGTCACCGGCAGCCCGGCCGTGATCGGCACCGGCGGCTGGAGCGGCGCCGCCGTCAGCCACCGGGGCGACTGGACCGGCAACGGGACCGAGGACCTCGTCGCACGGGTCGGCACCGAACTGCGTGTCTACCCGGGAAGCGGTGACGGCACCGTGGGCTCGCCGGTACGCATCGGCACCGGCTTCCCGGCCGACGCGCAGGTCGTCGCGGTCGGCGACCTGACGGGTGACCACTACCCGGACCTCGTCGCGACGATCGGCGACGCGCTGTGGCTCTACGCGGGTGACCCGGCCGCCAACCCGGGCGTGAAGCCCGGCGTGCGGATCTCGGACGCCGGCTGGGCCCCGATGACGCTGACCGCGCCGGGCGACGCGGACCGCGACGGGCACCCCGACCTGCTGGCGCGCGACACCCGGGACGGCAGCCTGTGGCTCCACCGGGGCAGGGCCGACAGCGGCTTGGACGCCCCCACGCAGTACGGCTACGGCTACGGCACGGCGAATCGCCCGCTGATCGCGGGCGCCGCCGACGCGGACGGCAACGGCACCGTGGACCTGTGGACGACCACGAACGAGGGCACGGGCACCCTGCTCTTCTACGCGGGCGCCACCAACGGCGCGGGCGACCCCGTCGACGGAGCCCGCTCCCAGGTCGGCCTCAGCGGCTGGAACACCATCCGCGCCATCAGCTGAACCGAGGTGTCCGACGCGTCCCCGCGGGGACGCGTCAGCGCACAGAGCGGCGACCCC
>NZ_JBHXRU010000095.1:0-25435 GCF_042716255.1 Streptomyces sp. NPDC058662
GACGCCTCCGCCCCGGCGCGCGGCTGGTGCCGCGCGCCGGGGCGTGGGAGCCCGGCCGGATCAGTAGGAGCGGGCGACGATCGCGAGGG
Source organism: Streptomyces sp. NPDC058662 (assembly GCF_042716255.1). NCBI lineage: Bacteria > Bacillati > Actinomycetota > Actinomycetes > Kitasatosporales > Streptomycetaceae > Streptomyces > Streptomyces sp. NPDC058662. The sequence goes on from NZ_JBHXRU010000095.1 coordinate 90, forward strand.
TGCCGGGGGCGTCGTCCGTCTGCGGAACCGAGCCGTCCGGGGCGATCAGGCAGCGCACGGAGACGGCCTGCTCGGCGAGCTTGGCCTCGCCCTCGGGGCCGAGGTCCGCCCACGGGATCCGGGCCCAGCCGCCGGCGACGGCGGCCTCGGCGGCCTCCCCGATGGTCGCGACGTCGGACGTACGGGACTCGCGGCGCTCGCGGGACTCGCGCAGCAGCTGCGCCTGGTCCTCGTCCAGCACCTTGGGCAGCAGGTCGGCGAGCGCGTCGATCTGCACGGGGGTCTTCCCGCCCGGGATCCGGCGGGCCAGCATCGCGGTGCCGGCCTCCAGGTCGCGGGGGCCGATCTCGATGCGGACCGGCACGCCCTTGAGCTCCCAGTCCACGGCGCGGCGGCCGAAGGGGGTGTCCACACGGTCGTCGACCTGCACGCGCAGGCCCGCGGCCTTGAGCCGGGCACCGAGCTCGCGGACCTTCGCGACGGCCTCGTCGCCCTTGATCGCCATGACGACGACCTGGACGTGCGCCAGACGCGGCGGCACCCGCAGGCCGTTGTCGTCGCCGTGGGACATGATCAGGCCGCCGACCATGCGGGTCGAGACGCCCCACGAGGTCTGCCAGACGAGCTCCTGCTTGCCCTCCTTGGACAGGTACTGGGTGTTGAAGGCCTTGGCGAAGTTGGTGCCGAGCTCGTGGCTCGTGCCCAGCTGGAGGGCCTTGCCGTCACCCATCATGCCTTCGAGGGTGAGGGTGTTGATGGCGCCGGCGAAGCGCTCCTTGGCGGTCTTGCGGCCGAGGACGACGTCGATGCCGAGGACGTTCGTCATGAAGTCGCCGTAGACGTCCGTGTGGATCCGCGCCGCGTAGTCGCGGGCGTCCTCGTAGGTGGCGTGGGCCGTGTGGCCCTCCTGCCAGAGGAACTCGCTCGTCCGGAGGAACACGCGCGGACGCATCTCCCAGCGGACCACGTTGGCCCACTGGTTGATGAGGAGGGGCAGGTCGCGGTAGCTCTGGACCCACTTGGAGAAGTAGTCGTTGATGATCGTCTCGGACGTGGGCCGGACGACGACCGGCTCGTCCAGCTCCTTGCCGCCGCCGTGCGTGACGACCGCGAGCTCGGGGGCGAAGCCCTCGACGTGCTCCGCCTCCCTCGTCAGGTACGACTGCGGGATGAACAGCGGGAAGTACGCGTTCTGGGCGCCCGCGTCCTTGATGCGCGCGTCCATCTCCTGCTGCATCCGCTCCCACAGGCCGTAGCCGTACGGCCTGATGACCATGGTGCCGCGTACCGGACCGTTGTCGGCCAGCTCGGCCTTGTTGATCAGATCCTGGTACCAGCGGGGGAAATCCTCCGCCTGCGGGGTGAGAACGGGTGCCTTTGCCATGGCGCGAATGGTACGGCGCCGGGTGCACCGAGCGTGAATCGGGTGGCGCGCTCCTCTGGACGCGAGGGCGAATGGGGAGTTCCCTGGCAACGGGGGCAAGGGGGCGAAACGGAATCAGGAGCGCTCTTTCGATGACACCGATGCCGACGGCGACGCTCGTCGCCCGGGACTGGGCGGAGATCCAGGAACGGATGCTGGTACCGCTGTACGAGGCGGTCTACGACCGGCTGGAGGTCGGCCCGGGAGACCGACTGCTCGGCCTCGACTGCGGGGCCGGGCTGGCCCTGCTGCTGGCGGCCGGGCGGGGCGCCGCGGCCACGGGTGTGGAGGCGGATCCGGCCCGCCGGGCGCTGGCCCGCGAACGGCTGCTGGAGGTACTGGCGGCGCCGCCCGCCGCGGCCCGCCCGTACGACGCCCTGCTGGCCTTCTCGCCGACGCCGGCCGCGCTGGCGGCCGCGCTGCCCGCGGTGCGGCTGGGCGGGGCCGTGGTGCTGGCCGACTGGGGCCCCGCGGAGCGCTGCACGGTGCCCGCGGTGCTGGGCGGCGGCCCGGCCCCCAAGGACCTGGACGCGCTCGCGGAGGGGGCCGGGCTCAGACCGGACGGCTCGGGGCGGGTGTTCTGCCCGTTCGGGTACGCGGACGTGGACAGCGCCGTGCGCGGGCTGCTGTCCACCGGGCTGTACTCCGGGGCGGGGACCGGTTCCCGCGGAGGCGGCGGTGCCCCGCCGTTCGGGATGTCCGATCCGGCGCTGGCGGAGAAGGAGCTGGCCGAGGCCCTTCACCCGTACGAGCGGCCGGACGGGGCCGTGTGGCTGCCGAACATCTTCCGGTACGTCATCACCCGGGTGGCCTGAGCGGATCGGGCGGGCCGCCGGATCCGGGGCCGCGGCGTCCGCGGCGCTCAGTCCGTGCCGGGTGCGCTCAGTCCGTGCCGGGTGCGCTCAGTCCGTGCCGGGTGCCTTCGCCAGGCGGGGGATGCCCGCGGCGGCGTAGGCGGCCGCCTCGTCCAGCGTCTCGGCGGCGAGGAGGGCGTCGGCGAGGGCGTCGAGCTTCGGGCGGTTCTCGCGCAGCAGGCGGCAGGCGTCCTCGTAGCACTCGTCCACGATCCGCCGCATCTCCTGGTCCACCGCGTCGAGGGTGGCGGGGGCGGCGGACAGGCCGTAGGGGCTCTGTCCGTCCGAGGGGAGCGCGGTGAGCCGGCCGACGCGCTCGCTCATGCCCCAGCGGCCGACCATGCCCCGGGCGAGGCCGGTGACCTGCTCCAGGTCGCTCTCGGAACCGGTGGTGACCACGTCGTAGACCACGTGCTCGGCCGCCATGCCGCCGAGCGCCCCGATGATGCGGCCGCGGAGGTAGTCCTCCGTGTACGCGTACCGGTCCGCGTCCGGGGTCGAGAGCGTGACGCCGAGCGCGCGCCCCCGTGGGACGATGGTGATCTTGCGGACCGGGTCGGCGCCCGGCTGGAGCATGCCCAGGAGCGCGTGTCCGCCCTCGTGGTACGCCGTCCGGCGGCGCTCCTCCTCCGGCATCACGAGGGACCGCTCCGCGCCCAGCTGCACCTTCTCCAGGGCGTCGGACAGATCGGCCCGGCCGACGGAGCGCCGGCCGCGCTTGACGGCCAGCAGCGCGGCCTCGTTGGCGAGGTTGGCGAGTTCGGCGCCGGTCATGCCGGGGGTGGTGCGGGCGACCTGGACCAGGTCCACGTCGTCGTCGAGCGGGATGTCGCGGGTGTGGATGCGCAGGATGGCCTCGCGGCCGGTGCGGTCGGGCGGTGAGACGGCCACCGTGCGGTCGAACCGGCCCGGCCGGGTCAGCGCGGGGTCCAGGACGTCCGCCCGGTTGGTGGCGGCCAGCACGATCACCCCCTCGGAGCCGGTGAACCCGTCCATCTCGGTGAGGATCTGGTTCAGGGTCTGCTCGCGTTCGTCGTGTCCGCCCATGCCCGCGCCCGAGCCGCGCGCCCGGCCGATGGTGTCGATCTCGTCGATGAAGATGATCGCGGGGGCCACCTTGCGCGCCTCCGCGAAGAGTTCGCGGACCCGGGAGGCTCCGACACCGACGATCATCTCGATGAACTCGGAGGCGGAGGCGGAGAAGAACGGCACCCCGGCCTCGCCCGCCACCGCCCGCGCCAGCAGGGTCTTGCCCGTGCCGGGTGGGCCGGACAGCAGGACGCCCCGGGGCATCCGGGCACCCATGTCGCGGTACGCCCGCGGGTTGCGCAGGAAGTCGACGACGTCGTTGAGCTCGCCCTCGACCTCGTCGATGCCCGCCACGTCCTCGAAGGTGGTGCGCCTGGCGCCCGCCTCCAGTTCCACCGGCTTGGGCGGCGCCTTGCGGCCCAGCCCGCCCATGCCGCCGCCCGTCGCGGCGCCCATCCGGCGGGCGATGAACACCCACAGGAGGATCAGCAGCAGCATCGGGGCCAGGGAGATCAGCAGATTGGCCAGGAAGCTGCGCTGCACGACGACCGGTTCGGCCGTGACGGTCACGTTCTGCTTGGTGAGGTCGGCCCACAACTGGTCGTCGGCGAAGGCGGGGCGCTGCGTGACGAACTTGGTGTAGTCGCCCTTGTCGCCGTCGGGCAGCGGCCGCTCCGCCTTGAGCTGGCCCTGGATGGCGTCGCCCTTGGAGTAGATCTTCGAGACGTTGCCGCCGGCGACCTGCTTGCTGAACTCCGTGTACGAGATCGTCGGCTCGTCGCCCTCGTTGAAGAACGACAGCACCAGGTTGGTGATCAGGTAGACGATCAGGGCCGCGAGGATCAGCCCCCGCCAGCCGCCCGGCATCCCCTTCTTCGGGGACGGGGCGGGCGGGGCACCCTCCGAGCGCCAGGGCGTGTCGGCCCGGTCGCGCGGCGGTACGGGGGTGGGGCTGGGCACGGGGCGCCTCCTTCTGCCGTCCTCTCGGCCGACCATAAGGGACAAACCCGCCCATCGCTCCAGCGGGACCGCGGCCGGACTCCGGCAGGGCTCCGACAGCGCTCCCGCGCACGACAGCGGGCCCCGGACGTGCGCACACGCCCGGGGCCCGCCGCGCCGTCGCGCGGTTACTACTTCATGAACTTCTTGAACTCGTCCGGAAGGTCGAAGTCCCCACCGGGCTGACCGGGCGCGGGCAGGCCGAAGGGGTTGCCCGCGTCCACGGGCTCGATCGCCTGCGGACCCTGCTCCCGGCGCGCGGCCGCTGCGGCTTCCTCTTCCCTGCGCTTCATCGGGTTGCCGCTCTTGCGCTTGCCCTTGGCCTGCTTGACCTGCTTCTTCTGGCGGCCGGGGCCGCCACCCATCCCCGGGATGCCGGGCATACCAGGCATGCCGCCGCCCTGCGCCATGCGGGACATCATCTTGCGGGCGTCGAAGAAGCGCTCGACGAGCGACTTGACCGCGCTGACCTCGGTGCCGGAGCCCTTGGCGATACGGGCGCGGCGCGAGCCGTTGATGATCGTCGGGTCCTGGCGCTCGGCCGGGGTCATCGACTTGATGATCGCGGCGGTGCGGTCCACGTCGCGCTCGTCGATGTTGTTGATCTGGTCCTTGATCTGCCCCATGCCGGGGAGCATGCCGAGCAGCTTGGAGATGGAGCCCATCTTGCGGACCTGCTCCATCTGGGCCAGGAAGTCGTCGAGCGTGAACTCCTTGGGGCCCTTGGCGAGCTTGGCCGCCATCTTCTCGGCCTCGGCCTGCGAGAAGGTCTTCTCGGCCTGCTCGATGAGGGTGAGCATGTCACCCATGTCGAGGATCCGACCCGCCATGCGGTCCGGGTGGAAGGCGTCGAACTCGTCGAGCTTCTCGCCGTTCGAGGCGAACATGATCTGCTTGCCGGTGACGTGCGCGATCGAGAGCGCGGCACCGCCGCGGGCGTCGCCGTCGAGCTTGGAGAGCACGACGCCGTCGAAGCCGACGCCGTCGCGGAAGGCCTCGGCGGTGTTGACCGCGTCCTGGCCGATCATGGCGTCGACGACGAACAGGATCTCGTCCGGGCTGACGGCGTCGCGGATGTCCGCGGCCTGCCGCATCAGCTCGGCGTCGATGCCGAGACGGCCGGCGGTGTCGACGATGACGATGTCGTACTGCTTGGTGCGCGCGTACTCAACGGAGTCCTTGGCGACCTGGACCGGGTCGCCCACGCCGTTGCCGGGCTGGGGCGCGTAGACCGCGACGCCCGCGCGCTCGGCGACGACGGACAGCTGGTTGACGGCGTTGGGGCGCTGGAGGTCGCAGGCGACGAGGAGGGGGGCGTGGCCCTGCCCCTTGAGCCAGAGGCCGAGCTTTCCGGCGAGGGTGGTCTTACCGGCACCCTGGAGGCCGGCCAGCATGATCACGGTGGGCGCGGTCTTGGCGAACCGGAGCCGACGGGTCTCGCCACCGAGGATGGTGACCAGCTCGTCATTGACGATCTTGAGGACCTGCTGGCCGGGGTTCAGCGCCTTGCTGACCTCCTCGCCGCGGGCCCTCTCCTTGACGTTCGCGATGAAGGAGCGGACGACCGGGAGGGCGACGTCGGCCTCAAGGAGCGCGATACGGATTTCCCGGGCCGCTGCGTCGATGTCAGCCTCGGACAGCCGGCCTTTGCCGCGCAGGCCCTTGAAGGTATTCGCCAAGCGGTCGGAGAGCGTATCGAACACGGTGGTCGCGATTCCTCGGGTCGGGGGCGTTGTGGTCGTCCCCCAGGGTATCGGGCCGCGCCGCCGGCCCGGCCCTGTGGGCGCCGTTCCCCTTCCCGCAGCGGCTCCCGCCTACGCGAGCGCCGCCTGGACGGCCCCGGCCAGCGCGGCCGCGGCGGGAGCGGGCAGGGGTTTGCCGTCGGCGTCGACCACGTACACGGTGTCCACCGCGTTCGCGCCCAGCGTGGAGACGTGCGCGCTGCGGACCCGTACTCCCCCGGCCTCCAGGGCGCGTCCGATGCGGTGCAGCAGCCCCAGCGCGTCCGGGGCTCGCACCTCCAGGACGGTGGCCAGCGAGGACACGCCCGGGACCACGGCGACGCGGGGCGGCGGCGGGACCACGCCGCGCCGTCTGGGGTAGGCCGCCTCGCGGTCCGCCAGCTTCGCCGGGACGTCGAGCGAGCCGTCGAGGGCGCGCACCAGGTCGGTACGGAGCCGGGCGGCCTGCGGCAGCGACCCGTACTCGGCCGCCACCCGCCAGCGCAGGACGAGTACCTCGCCCAGCCGGTCGGGGAGCTCCAGGGAGCGCAGCTCGGCGGCCCGCACCGTGAGCCGGTGCAGGGCCAGCACCCCGGCGACCGCGGGGAGGACGCCCGGTTGGTCGGGGACGGCCACGACGAGCTCCCCGCCGACGGCGTCCTCCTCCTGGCGGGCGTGCAGCGCGAGCACCGGCTCGCGGGTGCGCAGGGCCTCCACGGCCAGCCGCTCCTGCTCGGTGGTCGGGACCTCCAGGTCGCGTGCGGCGGGGGCGCCGCCCTCCAGGACGGCGGCGACCCGCGCGACGAGGTCCGCGACCAGGGAGCCGCGCCAGGCGCTCCACGCCGCCGGCCCGGTGGCCAGGGCGTCCGCCTCGGTCAGGGCGTGCAGGATCTCCAGGGTGCCGACCGAGCCGACGGCCCGCGCCACGGACCCGACCGTCGCCGGATCGTCCAGGTCGCGCCGGGTCGCGGTGTCGATCAGCAGCAGGTGGTGGCGTACGAGGGTGCCGAGGACGGCGACGTCCGGCGCGTCGAAGCCGACCCGGGCGGCCATGTCGCGGGCGATGGTCTCGCCGGCCACCGAGTGGTCGCCGGGCCAGCCCTTGCCGATGTCGTGGAGCAGGGCCGCCATCAGCAGCAGGTCGGGCCGGCCCACCCGGCGGGTCAGGGCGGAGGCCCGCACCGCCGTCTCGATCAGGTGCCGGTCCACGGTCCAGGTGTGCACGGGATTGCGCTGGGGGCGGCACCGCACCCGCTCCCAGTCCGGCAGCAGCCGGGTGATCAGGCCTTCCGCCTCCATGGCCTCCCACACGGGCACCATCGGCTCCCCCGCCCCCAGCAGGGTGAGCAGCTGCTCGCGCGCCTCGGCCGGCCACGGCACGGGGAGCGCCTTCGCCTGCGCCGCGAGGCGGCGCAGGGCGTGCAGGGACACGGGGAGTCCCGCCTGCGCGGCGGCCGCGGCGAGCCGCAGCGGCAGGACGGGGTCCCGGTCGGGCCGCGCGGCCAGGGCCAGTACGGCCTCCCCGTCGGACTCGACGACACCCTCGGCCAGGGGCGCCCGCTCGACCGCCGGGGCGCCCCGGGGGCCGAGCAGTCCGCGCAGTCTGGGGCGGGCGGCGCGCGCCCGCAGCACCCGTCCGACCTCGCGCCAGGTCACGTCGCCCGCGTACGCGACGACGTGCGCGGCCGCGTACACCTCGCGCAGCAGCGCGTCCGCGTCGAGCAGCCCGAGCCGGGCCGCGACCTGGTCCTGGTCCTGGAGGGAGAGCCGGTCGGTGGAGCGGCCGGTCACGAGGTGCAGGGCGTCGCGTGCGTCGAGGAGCCGCCGCCGGGCCTCGACGAGGCCCTCGCGCGGGGCGTCGGCCAGCCAGGACGCGGCCACCGCCCGCAGCGCGGTGGCGTCGCGGAGGCCGCCGCGGGCCTCCTTGAGGTCGGGTTCGAGGAGGAAGCGGAGCTCCCCGGCCCGTTCGGCCCGGTCGCGGCACAGGGCGTGCAGCTGCGGGAGCCGCTTGGCGGCCTGGTTGCGCCAGTCGGCCAGGACGGAGGTCCGCAGGCCCGCGAGGAGTCCGGCGTCGCCCGCGACGACCCGGGAGTCGAGCAGGCCGAGGTGCACCTTGAGGTCCTCGGCGGCGGTCTTGCGGGCCTCGGCGGGGGTGCGGACCGAGTGGTCGAGGGCGACGCCCAGGTCCCACACCGGGTACCAGAGGCGGTCGGCCAGGGCGCTCAGCGCCCGGGGCTCCGCCCTGCCGTCGTGCAGCAGCACCAGGTCGAGGTCGCTGCGCGGGGAGAGCTCGGCCCTCCCGTAGCCGCCGACGGCGACGAGGGCCGCTCCCCGCACGCCGGTCTCCCGTACGGCGGCGGTGAACAGCGAGGTCAGCCAGTCGTCGGTCAGCCCGGCGAGGGCGGAACGCCGGGAGGGCCCGGACCGCGACTCCTCCTGGAGGAGTCGCAGCCGGGCCGCGGCGTATCCGCTGGGTCCCGAGTCGGCCGTGTGGTCCGTGCTCTCTTCGACGCTCGACACCCGGGAGCTCCCGTCACCTAGAGCGCGTCAGCGCCGCGCTCGCCGGTGCGGACCCGGATGACCGACTCCACGGGGACGCTCCACACCTTGCCGTCACCGATCTTCTCGGTGCGGGCGGCGGCGACGATCACGTCCATGACGTCGTCGGCCGCCTCGTCCTCGACGACCACCTCGATACGGATCTTGGGCACGAGGTCGACGGTGTACTCGGCGCCCCGGTAGACCTCGGTGTGGCCGCGCTGGCGGCCGTAGCCGCTGGCCTCGGAGACCGTGAGGCCCTGGACGCCGAAGGTGTGCAGGGCGTCCTTGATCTCGTCCAGCCGGTGCGGCTTCACGATCGCGGTGATGAGCTTCATGCGTCAACCTTCTTGCTCGCGGCGGCGGCGGTGGCGGTGGCGGAGGTGCTCCGGGAGGAGGCACCGCCGCCGGCTCCGCTGAAGTCGTAGGCGGTCTCGGCGTGCTCGACCTGGTCGATGCCGGAGACCTCGTCGTCCTCGCTGACGCGCATCCCGATCGTCTTGTCGAGGAGGAAGGCGAGCAGCGCGGACGCCACCAGAGAGTAGGCGAGGACGGCGAAGACACCGACGGCCTGCTTGCCGAGCTGCTCCAGGCCGCCGCCGTAGAAGAGGCCGGCGACGTCGGACTGGACCCCGCCGGTGGCGAAGAGGCCGACCAGGAGGGAGCCGGCGATCCCGCCCACGAGGTGGACCCCGACGACGTCGAGGGAGTCGTCGTAGCCGAACTTGTACTTCAGGCCCACCGCCATGGCGCAGAGCACGCCGGCGATGGCGCCCACCGCGATCGCGCCGAGCGGGCTGACCGCGCCGCCGGCCGGGGTGATGGCGACGAGGCCGGCGACGGCGCCGGAGGCCGCGCCGAGGGTGGTGAAGGAGCCGTGGCGCAGCTTCTCGTAGGCGAGCCAGGCGAGCATGGCGGCGGCGGTGGCGACCTGGGTGTTGACGAACATGACGGCGCCCACGCCGTCGTCGTTGCCGAGCCAGGAGCCCGCGTTGAAGCCGAACCAGCCGAACCACAGGAGGCCGGCGCCGAGCATCACCAGCGGCAGGCTGTGCGGGCGCATGGGGTCCCGCTTGAAGCCGACGCGCTTGCCGATGACCAGGATGACGCCGAGCGCCGCGGCGCCCGCGTTGATGTGGACGGCGGTGCCGCCCGCGAAGTCGATGACGCCCATCTCGAACAGCCAGCCGCCGGCGCCCCAGACCCAGTGGGCGACGGGGAAGTAGACGACCGTGACCCACAGGGCGGTGAAGAGGGCCCAGGCGCTGAACTTGACCCGGTCGGCGAGCGCGCCGCTGATCAGGGCGGGGGTGATGACGGCGAACATCAGCTGGAAGACGGCGAAGACGTAGACCGGGATGGTGTAGCCGTCCCACAGCTCGGTGATGCCGATGCCGCTGAGGCCGAGGTAGTCGGAGTTCCAGCCGATGAGGGAGCCGGAGTCGGTGCCGAAGGCGAGGCTGAATCCGTAGAGGACCCAGAGGATCGTGACGATCCCGAGGCTGATGAAGCTCATCATCAGCATGTTGAGACTGCTCTTGACGCGGACCATGCCTCCGTAGAAGAAGGCGAGTCCGGGGGTCATCAGCATGACCAGGGCGGAGCAGATGAGCATGAACCCGGTGTTCGCGGCAGACAGCGTCGGGGCGTCTGCCGCGAGGGTCGTGATGGCTGATGCCATCGGCGTCTCCTCGTCGTCGGTACGTTCGCGTGCGGGCGATCGTGAAAACCTGAGCGGTGTTGAGGGCGGCCGGCCGGATGGGGGGCCTCGCCGGTCACTGGCCCTGAGATTCGCGCAGGCCGGTTTCCGGCGGCGCCGCTCGGTGTTTCACCGCGATGACGAAGACGTCCCGGCTGTTACGGGGCGATGAACAGGACCGCCGCCGTCCGGGCGGGGCGGTGGGCCCGCCGGGGATGGTCCCGGCCGCGGCAGCACCCGGATGACCTGGCTGGGGGAGCCTGATCGGGCTTCTCGGGGTGTCTGCCGCGGCCGGGGGCCGGGGGGAGGCGGCCGCGCGGGCCGTCAGACGGCCTCGGCGGCCTCGGGGAGCCGCGAGGCGAGGTGGTCGGTGAGCCGGACCACCTCGGCGACGTCGCCGTAGGTGCGGGCGGCTGCGTCGACGGTCTTGCGCAGACGGGTGTTCACCCGTTCGGACCGGACCTTGCCCGCCACGTCGAGGGCGCGGCCGACCAGGACGGCGGCCTGCTCGGGCTCGCGCTGGAGCAGGTGCACGGTGGCCATGCCGATGAGGTTGAGGGCGTAGGAGCGCTGGTGCTCCTCGTCCTTCTCGAAGAGCTCGACGGCCCGTTCCATGACGGGTTCGGCGAGGGAGGCGTAGGTGGGGCTGCGCCCGGCGACATAGGCCAGGTCGCGGTAGGAGTGCGAGTTCTCGCCGTTCAGTTCCGCCTCGGAGAAGAAGCGGATCCAGTCGGGTTCGGGCTCGGGTTCGCCGCCGAAGCCGACGTCGCCGAACGTGTCCTCGGCCATCCGGACCGCGCGCTTGCAGCGGCTGGGCTGCCCCATGTTGGCGTAGGCGCGGGCCTCCATCGCGTACAGCATGGCCTGGGTGCGCGGTCCGGCGCAGTCGCGGCTGCCGTACTGGGCGAGGTGGATGAGTTCCAGGGCGTCCTCCGGCCGGCCCAGGTGGATCATCTGACGGCTCATGCTGGAGAGGATGTACGAGCCCAGCGGCTTGTCCCCTCCCTCCTTCGCGGCGTGCAGGGCGAGGACGAAGTACTTCTGCGCGGTGGGGTGCAGCCCTATGTCGTAGCTCATCCAGCCGGCGAGTTCGGCGAGCTCCGCGGCGACCTTGAACAGCCGTTTCATGACCGGGGCGGGGTGGTTCTCCTGGAGCAGGTCGGTGACCTCGTGGAGCTGGCCCACGACGGCCTTGCGGCGCAGTCCGCCGCCGCACTGGGCGTCCCACTGGCGGAACATCACGGTCGTGGCGTCGAGGAGGTCGAGCTCGGGCCCGGACAGCCGGGAGGGCCGGTGCCCGCCGCGGGCGCCCGCCGGTCCCGGCTCGCGCGCTCCCGGGTCGGCGGCCGGGGACGGGACGAGCCAGCGCTGCATGGGCTCGATGAGGGCGGGGCCCGCGGACAGGGCGAGGGAGGTCCCGAGGAAGCCGCGGCGGGCCAGCATCAGGTCGCTGCGGGAGAACTCGCCGAGCAGCTCGACGGTCTGCGGGCCGGCCCAGGGCAGGTCGACCCCGGAGACGGACGGGGTCTGGTGGGCGGTGCGCAGGCCGAGCTGCTCGATGGCGACGACGGAGCCGAAGCGCTCGGAGAACAGCTCGGACAGGATGCGCGGGACGGGCTCGCGCGGCTGCTCCCCGTCGAGCCAGCGGCGTACGCGGGAGGTGTCCGTGCTGATGTGGTGGGCGCCCATCTGGCGGGCCCGGCGGTTGACCTGGCGGGCGAGTTCGCCCTTGGACCAGCCGCTGCGAACGAACCAGGAGGTCAGCTGCTCGTTGCGGGCAGCCGGGTCCTCGATCGCTCCGCTTGCGCCGTTGCCGCCCACTGGAACGCCCCCATCCGCTCTGCTTCTCCACCCGAAACCCTGGCGGGGGCGCCGAGCGCCGCCATGGACCTTCACAGATCCTTCACAGATTGCCACCGGCATACCCACGCTCGGGTCCACCTCCGGGCTTCGTGCACCGAAAGTAATCCTACGATCACCCCTCCGGCGAGGGCGATTCCGGAAACGCCACCATTCGCCACCCCTTTGAATGAACTGGCCACCGGCCAGGCGCGATTCACTTGACACCGAGGTGAAAACGGATTGGTGGACGGGAGTGCACCGGGGGCGTGCGCGGCGGGGAGTGCGCCGGGCCGGCCCGGAGGGCACCCCGCGGCGGACCGTCGGCAGCGGGTCCCACCGAGCTCGTAACCACCGGCGCGTCCGACCCGTTGGAGGGGGCATGGGCATGGGCTTCACGATCGGCGGCAGCCGAGGCACCAAGGAGTTCCGCACCGGCGCCCGGCGCCGCGGCCGGACCTCTGAGTGCACGGCGGTGGCGGAGTACACGGGGCTGTGGGGCTGGGATGTGGTGCCCGGCGCCCGCGCCGCGGCGCCCTCCCGCGACTGCTCCTGCGGGGACGCTCGGTGCGCGGCCCCGGGCGCGCATCCACTGGACTTCGCCCCGACGGTCCCCGCGGGGGCCACGCTGGACGAGGTCGCGAAGACGTGGGGCGAGTACCCGGGCGCGGCGGCGCTGCTCCCCGTCGGCCGCTTCTTCGACATCATCGAGGTCTCCGAGGAGGTCGGGCGGCGCGCGCTGGTCCGGCTGGAGCGGATGGGCCTGCCGCTGGGCCCGGTGATCGTCACCCCCGACGGCCGGGCGCAGTTCTTCGTGGCCCCGGGCGCCGCGGCGGAGCTGCCGCAGCTGCTGTACCGGATGGGCTGGGACGACGCCGACCTCGACCTGCGCGCGCTGGGCCGCGGCGCGTTCGTGACGGCGCCGCTGTCCGACCGGGCCGGGCTCGGGCCGGTCGGCTGGCTGCGGCCGCCGGCGCTCGACTCCGCCGGGGGCCCGCCGCAGGCCCGGCTGCTGCTCGGCACCCTGGCGTACATCTGCCACCGCTCGCGGCGGTAGTCCCGCTCGCACCGGCGCCCCCGCTCCCCGGGTGGGGAGGCGGGGGCACCGGTGTGCGTGCGGGGGGGGGCGCTCAGTCGCCGATCAGGGCGTCCACGAACGCCTCCGGCTCGAAGGGGGCCAGGTCGTCCGGGCCCTCACCGAGCCCGATGAGCTTGACCGGGACGCCCAGCGCGCGCTGGACGGCGACGACGATGCCGCCCTTGGCGGTGCCGTCGAGCTTGGTCAGGACGATGCCGGTGATGTCCACGACCTCGGCGAAGACACGGGCCTGGGTCAGGCCGTTCTGCCCGGTGGTGGCGTCCAGGACCAGCAGGACCTCGTCCAGCGGGCCGTGCTTCTCCACGACCCGCTTGACCTTGCCGAGCTCGTCCATGAGGCCGGTCTTGGTGTGCAGGCGGCCCGCCGTGTCGATGAGCACCACGTCGGCGCCCTCGGCGATGCCCTCCTTGACGGCGTCGTAGGCGATGGACGCCGGGTCGCCGCCCTCGGGGCCGCGTACGGTACGCGCGCCGACGCGTTCGCCCCAGGTCTGGAGCTGGTCGGCGGCGGCGGCGCGGAAGGTGTCGGCCGCACCGAGCACCACGCTGCGGCCGTCGGCGACGAGCACCCGGGCCAGCTTGCCGGTGGTGGTGGTCTTGCCGGTGCCGTTGACGCCGACGACCATCACGACGGCCGGGGTGTCGACACCGCTCTCCGTCTTCACGGCGCGGTCGAAGTCGGTGCCGACCAGCGCCAGCAGTTCCTCCTTGAGCAGGGCGCGCAGGTCCGCGGGCGTACGGGTGCCGAGCACCCTGACCCGCTCGCGGAGCCGGTCGACCAGCTCCTGGGTGGGTACGACACCGACGTCGGCGATCAGAAGGGTCTCCTCGATCTCCTCCCAGGTGTCCTCGTCGAGGTGCTCGCGGGACAGGAGCGTGAGCAGCCCCTTGCCGAGCGAGTTCTGCGACCGGGCGAGGCGGGCGCGCAGCCGGACCAGGCGGCCGGCGGTGGGCTCGGGCACCTCGATCGCGGGCGCGGGCGGAGCCTCGACGACCGGGTCCTCGACGGCGGTCGGGGCTTCGGCGGCGCCGGGGAGGTCGACCTCCTCGATGGTGCGGCGCGGCTCCTGCGCCGTCGGTGCGGCGTCCTCCCCCACCTGGGGTTCGGCGGGCGGGGCAGTGATGGTCGGCGTGCTCGACGGAGCCGAGGGCGGCAGCTGCTTCTTCTTGCGGCTGCCGATCACGAGCCCGCTGATCGCGCCGACCGCGACCAGGGCGATGACTACGGCAAGGATAAGGATGTCCATAACCCCCCCAGTATCAGCCACGGCGCACGGCCGGGCTGGTTACCCCGCGGGCGGCGGGCCTGCCGTCCGGCCGGAAATCGCCGGTCCGGGCCGTTGTTCGGCCTGCGGGGCGACCTCTCGACGCGCCTCTGCCGCGCACGCGGCCGGCGGCTTCGGCGGGGCCCGCCCGCGAGGAGCGCGTACTCGCCGAATCCCTGTCCAACTGACGCAACGTCAGCTAACGTCCCCCTTCGCCCGCCCACCCGCATCCGGCGAAGGGGGACTCCCCATGCCCATCACCGTGGCCCGGTTCAATCTCGTCGACCCGAACGGCACCCCCGCGTCCCTCTCCGCCCGGTACCGCACGGCTGTGGAGATGGCGCGCTACGCGGACGACCGGGGAATGGACACCGTCCAGACCGAGGAGCACCACGGCACCGCCAACCACTGGCTGCCCTCCCCCTTCGCCTTCGCCGGCGCGGTCTTCGGCGCGACCCGCCGGATCGCCGTCACCGTCTCGGCGATCATCGGTCCGCTGTACGACCCGTTGAGGGTCGCGGAGGACATCGCCGTCCTCGACCTGCTCAGCGGCGGGCGGCTCGTCACCGTGGCGGGCATCGGCTACCGGCGCGAGGAGTACGAGCAGCACGGCGTGGAGTGGGCCCGGCGCGGCAGGCTTCAGGACGAGCTGCTGGAGACGCTGCTGAAGGCCTGGACCGGCGAGCCCTTCGCGTACCGCGGCCGGACGGTGCGGGTCACCCCGACGCCGTTCACCCGCCCGCACCCGCTGCTGCTCGTCGGCGGCAGCTCCGAGGCGGCGGCCCGGCGTGCGGCCAGGCTCGGGCTGCCGTTCTTCCCCAGCGCGCACCTGCCGGAACTGGAGGCGTACTACCACGCCCGGCTCTCGGAGTTCGGCACGGAGGGCTTCTGCATGATGCCCGCGGCCGAGACCCCGCTGCTGCACATCGCAGAGGACCCGGACCGGGTCTGGGCCGAGTACGGCGAGCACTTCCTGCACGAGGCGGGCATGTACGCGTCCTGGCAGTCCGAGGACATCCGCAGCGCCGTACGGTCGGGCGCGCGGACGGTGGCGGAGCTGCGCGCGGAGGGCGTGTACCGGGTCCTCACCCCCGACGAGGCGGTGGCGTACGCGCGGGGCGCGGGCGAGGCGGGGAACCTCGTCCTGCACCCGCTGTGCGGCGGTATGCCGCTGGACGAGGGCTGGCGCAGCCTGCACCTGCTGTGCGAACAGGTACTGCCCCGGCTCAAGGACTGAGCCGGGGCAGTATCGAGGAGAAGGGGTGGTGGCGGGGATGGTTACCCCATCTCCTCCAGCGCCTTGCCCTTGGTCTCCGGCACCCACTTGAGGATGAACGGGATCGAGAGCACGGCGAAGACGGTGTAGATCACGTAGGCGCCGGACAGGTTCCAGTCCGACAGGGTCGGGAACGTGACGGTGATGAGCCAGTTGGCGACCCACTGGGCCGCGGCGGCGACGCCGAGGGCCGCGGCCCGGATGCGGTTCGGGAACATCTCGCCGAGCAGCACCCAGACCACCACGCCCCAGGACAGGGCGAAGAAGAGCACGAAGGAGTGGGCGGCGACCAGCGCGACCGTGCCCTGGGTGTCGGGCATGGTGATGTTGTCGCCGGTGCCCGTCTTGTACGAGAACGCCCAGGCGGCGAGGCCGAGGGAGAGGGACATGCCGACGGAGCCGATGAGGGCCAGCGGCTTGCGGCCGATCCGGTCCACGAAGATCATCGCGATCACCGTGCCGATGATGTTGATGATCGACGTGGTGAAGGAGTACAGGAACGAGCTGGTCGGGTCGATGCCGACCGACTGCCACAGCGAGGAGCTGTAGTAGAAGATCACGTTGATGCCGACGAGCTGCTGGAAGACGGAGAGGCCGATGCCGATCCACACGATGGGGAGCAGCCCGAAGCGGCCGCCGAGCAGGTCCTTGAAGGTGGACTTGTGCTCGGAGCGCATAGCCAGGTCGATCTCGGCAACGCGGGCGTCCAGGTCGACCTTCGAGCCCTCGACCTCGCGCAGCACCTGCCGGGCCTGCTCGTTGCGGCCGACGGAGATCAGGAAGCGCGGGGACTCCGGGATGACGAAGGACATCAGCCCGTAGAGCACGGCCGGGACGACCATGACGCCGAGCATCCACTGCCAGGCCTCCAGGCCGGCGATCTCGCCGCGCTGGTCCCCGTCGGCGAGGTTCAGGATGCCCCAGTTGACGAGCTGTGAGATGGCGATGCCGGTGACGATGGCGGCCTGCTGGAAGGAGGCGAGCCGGCCGCGGTAGGCGGGCGGGGACACCTCGGCGATGTAGGCGGGGCCGATCACCGAGGCCATGCCGATGCCGAAGCCGCCGATCACCCGCCACATGGCGAGGTCCCAGAGGGCGAACGGGAGGGCCGAGCCGATGGCGCTCACGGTGAAGAGGACGGCGGCGATCTGCATGCAGCGGATACGGCCGATCCGGTCGGCGATGCGGCCCGCGGTGGCGGCGCCGAACGCGCAGCCGATCAGTGCGGCGGCGATCACCTGGGCCAGGACCTCGGAGCCGACGTCGAACCGGTCGCGGATCGCTTCGACGGCGCCGTTGATCACGGAGCTGTCGTAGCCGAAGAGGAAGCCGCCCATGGCCGCCGCCGCGGTGATGAAGATGACGTGGCCGAGGTGGTCGGGCTGCGACCCGGATCCGCCGCCTGACGACGATGCCTTCGCTGTGCTGGTCAAAGTGTGCTCCGTGGGGGGTTCGTCCGTCCTTACAGTGGCGCACAGGTCAAGATCGAGCACCACCCGAAGGGCGGGAGACAGCGGAGCGAGCCTATGCGTTCATTTCATGAAGTCAAGACCAGAGGCGAATCACGCCGAATCCCGCGCAGCCCACGAGGCGCCCCAGATTGGGATTCACTTCTTGAATGCGCTTCGCTCAGCTGAGCGGCATCTGCCCCTCAGCGGAGCCGTTGGCTGATGACCTTCGAGACACCGTCGCCCTGCATCGACACCCCGTACAGGGCGTCCGCGACCTCCATCGTCCGCTTCTGGTGCGTGATCACGATCAGCTGCGAGCTCTCCTGGAGCTCCTCCATGAGCCGGATCAGCCGCTGCAGGTTCGTGTCGTCGAGCGCGGCCTCGACCTCGTCCATCACGTAGAACGGACTGGGCCGCGCCTTGAAGATGGAGACCAGCAGGGCCACGGCCGTCAGCGAGCGCTCGCCGCCCGAGAGCAGCGACAGCCGCTTGACCTTCTTGCCCGGCGGCCGGGCCTCCACATCGATCCCGGTCGCCAGCATGTCGTCGGGGTCGGTGAGGACGAGGCGGCCCTCGCCGCCGGGGAACAGCCGCGAGAACACCCCCTCGAACTCCCGCGCCGTGTCCCGGAACGCCTCGGTGAACACCTGCTCCACCCGGGCGTCCACCTCCTTCACCACGTGAAGGAGGTCGGCCCGGGTCTTGCGCAGGTCCTCCAGCTGTGCGCTGAGGAACTGGTGCCGCTCCTCCAGCGCCGTGAACTCCTCCAGGGCGAGCGGGTTGACCTTGCCGAGCTGCTGGTACGCCCGTTCGGCCGCCCTGAGCCGCTTCTCCTGGTGGGCGCGGACGAAGGGGCCGGGACGGTTGCGCGGGTGGTCCGGGTCCTGCGGGAGCTCCTCGCCCTCGGCCGGCGGGGACGGCGGCACCGGCTGGTCGGGCCCGTACTCGGCCACCAGGGCCCCGGGCTCCGTACCGAACTCCTCCAGCGCCCTGGCCTCCACCTGCTCGATGCGCAGCCGCTTCTCGGCGCCGAGCACCTCGCCCCGGTGCACCGAGTCGGTGAGCTTGTCGAGCTCGCCCTTGAGGTCCCGGGCCCGGTCGCGGGCCTCCCCCAGCTCGCGTTCGCGCAGGCCCTGGGCGTACTCGGCGGCCGCCCGCTGCTCCTCGGCACGGCGCAGCGAGACCTCCATGTGCGCGAGCAGCTGGCGGGCGCCGTCCGCCACCGCGCCGGCGACCTCCGCCTCGTGCCGCAGACGGGCCCGGCGCCGTTCGGCGCGGGCGCGTGCCTCGCGTTCCGCGCGGGCCGCGCGGTCCAGCGCGTCGGCCCGGCCTGCCAGCCCCTTGGCCCGCTCCTCGTGCGTCCGGAGCTGGAGCCGTGCCTCCATCTCGGTCTGCCGCGCGTTGGCCCCGTCGGCCGCGAGCCGGTCCCGCCGCGAGGTGTCCGGCTCCTCCTCCACGGGCATCTCCTCGGCGGTCGCCAGGCGCTCCGCGCACTCCTCCACCTCGGCCAGGGCCTGCTCCAGCGCCTCCTGCGCCCTGGCCGCGGCGGCCGCGGCGCGCTCGGCCTCACCCGCAGCGCCCTTCGCCTGGCCGGCGAGGCGTCCGAGCTGCTGCGCGGCCCCGGCCCGGGCGCGCTCGCCGGCCCGGCGCCGCTCCCCCAGCTCCTCGACCAGCGCGGCCCCTTCCTCGCGGCGGGTCCGCGCCGCCGCCAGGTCCTCGCCGAGCTCACGGCAGCGCCCGTCCAGCCGGGCCAGCTCGGCGGCCGCCTCGTCGACGGCGGCCTGCACCTCGATCAGGCTGGGCGCGCCGGCGGAGCCGCCGTGTGCCAGGTGGGCGCCCAGCACGTCCCCGTCGACGGTGACGGCCACCAGCTCGGGCCGCTCCGCGACCAGCGCCTCGGCCTCGTCGAGGGTCGCCACCACCACGTGGTCCCGCAGGATCCGGCTCACAGCCCGCAGCAGCGCGGCGTCCCCGTCCACCAGGGAGGCGGCGCCCGCACGCTCGGCCGCACCGACCCCCGGGGCCGGCTCCGGGGCCGGCTCCGACCGGGTGTGCCCGGCCGGGGCTCCGAGCACGGCCCGTACCGGAGCTGCGGACTCCGGGTACGGCGGCGCGGCCGGACGGGGGACGCCGCATGGCTGCCCCGCCCCGTCCGCACCGTCCGGGGCGGCGCCGGCCTCCGAGTCGGGCGCCGGGCCCTGCACCGGGAGCACGGGGGCCGGCGGGGTGATCAGGAGGGTGGCGCGGCCGGCGTCCGCCGCGCGCAGGTGGCGGATCGCCGCAGCGGCCGACCCGGGCGAGGCCACGGCCACCGCGTCCGCCGCCGCACCCAGCGCGGCGGCCACCGCGACCTCGTACCCCGGGGCCACCGTGAGGCGCTCGGCCGCCGGTCCCAGCAGCCCGGCCAGCCGCTCGCGCGCCGCGAGCAGGGCCCCCGTACCGTCCTTGCGGCGCAGCCCGAGCGCCAGCGCGTCCCGGCGCGCCGAGACCGCCGCCCGCGACCGCTCCGCGTCCGCGACCGCGTCCCGGGCGGCGCCCAGGCCTGCCTCGGCCTCCGCGAGGCCGGCCCGCGCCGCCTCGTACCGGGCGGCCGCCGCCGCGTCGGTGTCCAGGGGGCCGAGCCGCGCCGCCAGTTCCTCGTACTCCTCCCGCGCCGCCACCGCCCGCGACTCGGCCTCGTCGCGCGCCGCGACCAGCCGGTCGATCTCCGCCTGCGCCGCGCCGGCGCGGGAGCGGGCCGCGCCGAGCCGCCCGGTCAGCCGGGCCAGCGCCTCGCGCCGGTCGGCGACGGCCCGGGCCGCGTCCCGCAGCCGCCGTTCCTCCTCGGCGAGCGCGCGCTCCAGCTCCGCCCGGTGCTCGGCCGTGTCCTCCAGGGCGTGCGAGGCGGCCTCCGCGGAAGCGGCCAGCTCCGCCTCCTGCTCGCGGATCCGCGCCGCCTCCTGCTCCATGTCCTCGGGGTCCCGGCCGCGCCGCTCCTCCTCCACCGGGGCGCCCGCGCTGCGGACGCGCGCCCGCGCCAGGGACTCCGTACCGCGCACCCGTTCCGCGGACTGCGACAGCTCGTACCAGGTCTGCTGAGCGGCGCGGAGCCTGGGCGCGAGGTCCCGTACCGCCGCCTCCAGCTCCGTCTCCCGGCGCAGGGCGTCCGCGAGCCTGGCCTCGGCGGCCTCCTTGCGGTCCTTGAGCGCGGCCTCGTCGGCGATCTCCGCGTCGAGCGCGCGCCGCAGTACCACCAGGTCGTCGGCGAGCAGCCGCAACCGCGCGTCGCGCAGGTCCGCCTGGATCACGGCCGCCCGGCGGGCGACCGCGGCCTGCCGGCCGAGCGGCTTGAGCTGTCGCCGCAGCTCGTCGCCCAGGTCCTGCACGCGCGCCAGATTGGCCTGCATCGCGTCCAGCTTCCGCAGGGCCTTCTCCTTGCGCTTGCGGTGCTTCAGTACGCCGGCCGCCTCCTCGATGAAGGCGCGGCGCCCCGTGGGATCAGCGTGCAGTACGGCGTCCAGCCGGCCCTGGCCGACGATGACGTGCATCTCGCGGCCGATCCCGGAGTCGGAGAGCAGCTCCTGGATGTCCAGGAGGCGGCAGGTGTCCCCGTTGATCTGGTACTCGCTGCTGCCGCCGCGGAACATGATCCGCGTGATGGTGACTTCGGCGTAGTCGATCGGCAGCGCGCCGTCGGAGTTGTCGATCGTCAGGGACACCTCGGCGCGGCCGAGCGGCGGGCGGCCGGTGGTCCCGGCGAAGATGACGTCCTCCATCTTCCCGCCGCGCAGCGACTTGGCGCCCTGCTCGCCCATGACCCAGGACAGCGCGTCCACCACATTGGACTTGCCCGAGCCGTTGGGACCCACCACACAGGTGATGCCGGGTTCGAAGCGGAGGGTGGTGGCGGAAGCAAAGGACTTGAAGCCGCGCAGGGTCAAAGACTTGAGGTGCACGCCGCCGGACTCTACCTTTCACGGGCGGTTTCACCCACGAAGGTGCGGGGCAGCACTCACCTCAGGCATTCGGGCAAAGATCCGGGGCAAAGGCCCGGGCAAAGAAAGAAGGGACGCCGGAGCGTCCCTTGCAGATCATGCGAGGCTGGAATCGAGCGACGAGTGGTGCGAATCAGGTGAGCGCAGGCTCCGCCTGGGGTACGTCGATGTCGATGCTGTCCAGCAGCGAGTCTCCGTCGTGCTGAGCGGCGGCCGCGTTCAGCGCGTCATTCTCGGACTGAATCCGTACGAGCTCGGACTCAAGGTCCTGGACGCGCTGCTGAAGCCGTCGCATCTCGGCGAGGAGTCGCGGGTCGGAACCGCCGACGTAACCGAGAAGCGCCTTTGCCATGATGGATGGTCCTCCACACTGAGTGACCGACCGAAGCGGGGTGGGTCGTGAGGGAATCGCACCCGCGGATGTCCGGCAGCGACTGACAGTCACTGCGCTTACTACTGCCAACACTGCCAAACAGCTCAGGTGCGCGGGGCTTCCAGCGTCTCACCAAAAAGTTTGACGGTCAACACGATCACGCCCCGTATCGGCGGACGGCCCGGTCCTCGAAGGGGACGTGGAGACCACCCTCGTCTTCGAGCCTTCCACGGATCCCCCTCATCGGCAACGCGTCACGGACGAACGCGCAGTTCCGGCGCGGTGCGGCCGGTCCGGGATGTGATCAGTACATGATCGGCCGGCGCCCTCAGCGGATCGCGAACCCGTCGTAGCCACCGCGCGCTGTCCCCCAGATCTCTGTCACTCCGTCCACCCGCCCGGGCGTGTCGGCGGACCGGAGCCAGTCCAGCAGCCGGTGGCACTTCTCACGTTGACCTTCGGCCACCACCTGCACCCGCCCGTCGTCCAGGTTGAGCGCGAAGCCGACCACTCCGCCGATCTCCAGAGCATTCGCCCTGGTGAACCAGCGGAAGCCCACTCCCTGTACACGGCCGCGCACCCAGGCGGTCAGACGGACATCCTCATTCATGCGTGAACGCTAACCGGGCAAACACTTTCGGGTCACATCGCCCCCTCGGCCCCATGGCGTACAGTCGCGCACCAATGAGCTCACCCGTTCGGGCGAGTCACCCCGATCTCTCTCGCACGGAAGGCCCGACGCCGATGGGACGCCACCGACTCCACGCCGCGCCGCGCCGCGGCGGCACGCGCGGCACCGCCGTGCGCACCGGCCTGCTCGGCGCCTCCGTAGCCGTGGCCCTCGGCGCGGCGGCCGTCACCACCGGCACGGTGCCGGTCGGCGGCTCCTTCCCCTACGTGGGCGTCAGCGACTCGGACGCGGAGCGCCCGCGGGCCGCGGCCCAGCCCTCGCGCGGCCCCGCCGCCACGCCGGAGCAGCAGGGCGGTCTCGCCAGCCTGTCCGGCCGCGGGTCGACCGGGACCGAGAGCGCATCCCCGTCCGCCGGCGCCTCGGCGTCCGCCTCCCCG
Source organism: Streptomyces sp. NPDC058662 (assembly GCF_042716255.1). Lineage (NCBI taxonomy): Bacteria > Bacillati > Actinomycetota > Actinomycetes > Kitasatosporales > Streptomycetaceae > Streptomyces > Streptomyces sp. NPDC058662. The sequence continues at coordinate 22,697 of NZ_JBHXRU010000095.1, forward strand.
TCACCCTCCGCGAGCCCGTCCCCGTCCGGGTCGCCGTCCGCACCGGCCTCGCCGAGCGCGGCCCCGTCGGCCGCGCCGACCCCCTCCGCCAAGGCTCCGTCGAAGCCCGCCCCGGCTCCGGTCGCGCCGGCGCCGTCCACTCCCCCGGCCCCGCCCGCCGGGGACGGGCACTCCGCCGAGGAGGCGGCCGTGCTCGCCCTGGTGAACCAGGAGCGGGACCGGGCCGGCTGCGGCCCGGTCCGGGCCAATCCGCCGCTCGCGGCGCTGGCCGGAGCCTTCAGCAAGGACATGGCCGCCCGCGGCTTCTTCGGACACACGGACCCCGACGGCAACACCCCGTGGGACCGCGCCGACAAGGCCGGCATATCCGGCCTCGGCGGCGAGAACATAGCCCGCGGCCAGGGCGACGCGGACGCCGTGATGAAGGCCTGGATGAACAGCCCGGGCCACCGGGCCAACATCCTCAACTGCGAGTTCCGCACCCTGGGCGTCGGCGCGCACTTCGCCGCCGGCGGCCCCTGGTGGACGCAGAACTTCGGCTTCTAGCCGTTCCCCGCGAGGGGCGGTGAGCGGCGGGCGGCGGGCCACCGGGCGGGCGGCCCTGACCGCCGCGGGCCCGTCTCGTCCCGACCGCCGCGGGCACGTCAGACGGAGACCAGGACCTCGGCGGCCAGGGCCGCCCGCCCCGCGAGGACGGTACGGGTCTGCTCGGTGACGCGGCGGCCGAGGTGCTCGGCGGTCGCGATGTCCGCCGGGTGCACTCCTTCCGGGCCCTCGTCGGAGTTCGTCTGGGCGGCGGCGCCGGAGAAGAAGCCGAGGCGGTTCAGGTCGTTCTCGCTGCCTGCGCTGGAGTTCCAGCCCGGCTTCAGGCCCAGGTTCACCCAGGTCATGCCGTGCTGCGCGGCCAGCGTCTGGAAGAACTGCAGGGTGTGCAGCTTGTCGCCGCTCTTGGAGCCGGAGTTCGTGAAGCCGGCGGCCACCTTGTCCTGCCAGACGTCGCCGAACCAGCGCTTGGACGTGGCCTCCGCGAAGACGTGGAAGGCGCCCGAGGCGGTACCCATGTAGGTCGGGGACCCGAAGACGATCGCGTCGGACGCGTCGAGCAGCTCCCACTGCGCGTCGTCGATCTCGTCGACCTTGATCAGGTGGACGGTCGCGCCGGCCCCGGCGGCGCCGGCGCGGACGGCCTCGGCCACGACGGCGGTGTGCCCGTACCCGGAGTGGTAGGCGACCGAGACGACGGGGGCGTGCGTGGATGCGGACATGGCTGGTCTCTCCCTGGATGGGTGGCGGCGCCCCTCGGTGTGCGGGGCGACGAGGAAAAGAGAAGCACTAACTTTTTGAAAGCGCAACCTCTTGGTTAGCGCTGCATGAGGGTACGCTCTTTCCATGGAGACACTTCCGTTCGACGCGTTCGCGCGCGCGTGCCCTTCCCGGGAGACCCTGGAGCACGTCACCGGTCGCTGGGGCAGCCTCACGGTGGGCGCGCTGCGCGAAGGCCCCGCCCGCTTCAACGAGCTGCGCCGCCGGGTGGAGGGCGTGAGCGAGAAGATGCTGTCCCAGACGCTGCACGCGCTGGAGCGCGACGGCATCGTCCACCGCGAGGCGCAGCCGACGAACCCGCCGCGCGTCGACTACGAGCTGACCCCGCTCGGCGTCGAGGTCGCGGACCGGCTGCTCAGCCTCATCCACTTCCTGGAGGGGAGCATGCCGGATGTGCTGACGGCCCGGCAGTCCTACGACGGGATACGCGGCGGGCGCTGACAGCGCGGGCAGAAGTAGCTGGACCTGTTCATCCACGGCCTGCGGCGCATCGGCGTCCCGCAGCGGCGGCAGGGCTCGTCCTCGCGGCCGTAGGCGTCCAGGGAGCGGTCGAAGTACCCCGATTCGCCGTTCACGTTGACGTACAGGCTGTCGAAGCTGGTACCGCCGACGTCGAGGGCCGCGTTCATGACGTCGCGGACATGGCCGAGGAGTTCCGCGCTCCGGGGGCGCGTGAGTGTTCCGGCGGGGCGCTCGTAGTGCAGCCTGGCGCGCCACAGCGCCTCGTCGGCGTAGATGTTGCCGACCCCGCTGATCAGGGACTGGTCCAGCAGGGCCCGCTTGACGGTGGTCCGCCGGGCGCGCAGGGCCAGGTGGTAGGCGACCTCGTCGAACCGCGGGTCCAGGGGGTCCCGGGCGATGTGCGCGATGACATCGGGGAGTCCGTCGGCGCTGTCGGCGGCGGTCTCGTGCAGCGAGAGGCCGCCGAAGGTCCGCTGGTCCACGAAGCGCAGCTCGGTGCCGAGCGCGTCGTCGAACCGGACCCGGATCCGCAGGTGCTTCTCGTCGGGGGCGTCGCCCGGCTGCACCAGCAGCTGCCCGCTCATCCCGAGGTGTCCGAGCACGGACAGGTCGCGGCCCTCCAGCGGGAGCCACAGGTACTTGCCGCGGCGCCGCGGCACCTCGATGGTCCGCCCCGTGAGCCGTGCCGCGAAATCGGCCCCGCCGCCGGGGTGGCGGCGTACCGCGCGCGGATGCAGGACCTCGACGGACTCCACGGTCCGACCGGCCACCCAGCGTTCCAGACCCCGCCGCACGACTTCGACCTCGGGCAGCTCGGGCACGGTTCTCCTCCGGAAGGGACAGCGGGGGCGGCGCGGGCGCGGCCGGCGCCTGCGGGGTGAGCGCCCGAGCCCGAGCCTACCGGCCCCGGCGGACCGCCCCGGAAACGGGACCGCCCCGCCGCCTGCGGTGCAG
>NZ_JBHXRU010000096.1:0-25350 GCF_042716255.1 Streptomyces sp. NPDC058662
CCGCGGGAGCGGTTGCGGCGGCCACCGCGGGGGCCGCGGCCCCGGCGGCCGCACCGCGGTCCGCGCCCCCGCCGCCGTCCGACGGCTCGCGCGCCGCCCGCGCGGTGTCCTTCGCGCACGGCGCGATCGGGAAGCCGTACGTGTGGGGCGCGACGGGTCCCGGGTCCTTCGACTGCTCGGGCCTGACGCAGGCGGCCTGGCGGACGGCCGGGGTCTCGCTGCCCCGCACCACCTACACCCAGATCAACGCGGGCCGCCGCGTCGCCCGCGACCAGCTCGCCCCGGGTGACCTGGTGTTCTTCTACTCCGGTGTGACCCACGTCGGCCTGTACATCGGCAACGGCCAGATGATCCACGCCCCTCGGCCCGGTTCGACGGTCCGGGTGGCCCCGATCGACTCGATGCCGTGGGCCGGTGCCTCCCGCCCGGCGTGAGCCCGGCGGGATCCCGAAGGACGACTCAGGGCGCCTTGACCTTCTGGCTCAGCCAGCCGAAGGTCTGCGGGAGCTGCTTCGACCACGAGTCGAGGTTGTGCCCGCCGGTCACCTTCTCCGCGTGGACCACGGTCGGGGTCTTGGCGACCGCCTTGAGGTCCATGCCGGAGAGGTACCCGTCCTGCTCCGCGCCCGACATCCACAGCGCGACCGCCGGCGGTGTCGGCGCTGCCTGGAGCAGGGCCTTCAGGTTGTGCGTACGGCGCAGCTCCGGGTCCTGGGCGACCAGGGAGGAGGGCTCCTGGCCGGGGTCGTTGTAGCCGGAGAGCGAGACGGCCGCGCTGTAGCGGTCGGGGTGGGCGACGGCCAGTTTGGCGGCGCAGTACGCGCCCGCCGAGTACCCGGCCACGCCCCACGTGCGGGCCTCGTCCGACGCCCGGAAGTTGTCGACGACCATCTTGCGGACGTCGACGCTGAACCAGCTGTCGGCGTTGACCTTGCCGGGGAGGTTGGCGCAGCCGCTGTCGCCGTTGCCGACGAGCATGGCGCGCGGGGAGACCAGGATGAACGGCTGCACCTTGCCGCTCTTCATCAGCGGCTCCAGCACCTCGTGCGCCTTGACGCCCTGGAACCAGGACTTGCCGGTCCCCGGTATGCCCGGGATGAGCTCGATGACGGGGAACTTCTTGTCCTTGTACGCGGGGTCGTCGTACTGCGGCGGCAGCCACACCATGACCTCGCCCCTGACTCCGGAGATCTTGCCGTCGAGCTCGGTCTTGCGGACCCGTCCGGGGACGCCCTCCACCGGCGTGAACTCCTGGCGCACCTTCGGCTCGGCCTCCGCCTTCTTCCCGCCGAGCCCGTCGGGGCCGAGGTCGGGGGCGGCCGTGACATAGGTGCCGGTGCCGAGCAGGTCGCCCCAGGAGGTGTAGAAGTTCATCTGCTGGTTCAGCCCGATGAAGACCAGCGCGATGGCGGTGGCCTGGGCGAACACCATCATCAGGACACGGGTCAGACCGCGTACGACGGCGGGCCCGCGCACCTTGCTCCACAGGGGCAGGGGCAGGAGAACGGCGATCGCGGTCAACACGATCGCCGTAACGAAGAGGGGGGTCCCGGTCAGGCTCATCACGCAGACCTAGAGTACGGGGCGTCTCGGCCGGGTTCCCCCGCTCCCCTGCGGTGTGGATCACACCGCCGGGGAGCGGGCCGACGGCCGGGGTCAGACCAGGCGGCGGGCGGTCGCCCAGCGGGTCAGCTCGTGCCGGTTGGACAGCTGGAGCTTGCGCAGGACCGCGGAGACGTGCGACTCGACCGTCTTGACCGAGATGAAGAGCTGCTTCGCGATCTCCTTGTACGCGTAGCCGCGCGCGATCAGCCGCAGCACCTCGCGCTCGCGCTGGGTGAGGCGGTCCATGTCCTCGTCCACCGGCGGCGCGTCCGTCGAGGCGAAGGCGTCGAGCACGAAGCCCGCCAGCCGCGGCGAGAACACCGCGTCCCCGTCCTGCACCCGGAAGACCGAGTGCACCAGGTCGGCCCCGGTGATGGTCTTGGTGACGTAGCCGCGCGCGCCGCCGCGGATGACTCCGATGACGTCCTCCGCCGCGTCGGACACGGACAGCGCCAGGAACCGCACCGGGTTCTCGGCGGCGGCCATCAGCGGGGCGCAGCGGCGCAGCACCTCGACCCCGCCGCCACCGGGCAGGTGCACGTCGAGCAGGACCACCTCGGGGCGGGTGGCGGTGATGACGGTGACGGCCTGGTCGACGTCGGCGGCCTCGCCGACGACCTCCACGCCGGTCCGCGCAGTCTCGCCGATCTCGGCCTGGACGCCCGCGCGGAACATCCGGTGGTCGTCGACGAGCACCACCCGCACGCGCCGGGTCTCCTCGGCGCCTCCGCTGTCGGTCTCGTTCGTGCCCGCGTCCTCGGTCATGCTGCGTTCGCCGCCCTCTCCATCTCCAGCTCGACTTCCGTGCCGCCGTCGGGCGCGGACCGCAGCCGTGCGGTCCCGCCGTTGCGCTGCATCCGGCCGATGATCGATTCTCGTACGCCCATGCGGTCGTCCGGTACCGCGTCGATGTCGAAACCCGGTCCCCGGTCGCGTACGGACACGAACACCGTCCGGCCCTCCACCTCCGCGAAGACCTGCACGGGCCCGCCCTCGCCACCGTACTTGGCGGCGTTGACCATGGCCTCGCGCGCGGCCTGGACCTGCGCCGCGAGCCGTTCGTCCAGGGGGCAGTCGCCGACGACCACGACCTCGATGGGCACTCCGTGGTGGTCCTCCACCTCGGCGGCGGTCTTCTTCACGGCCTCCGCGAGGGTGTCCGGCTCCTCGGCCTCGTCCTTGCCCGTGCCCTCGGGCCTGTACAGCCAGTTCCGCAGCTCCCGCTCCTGGGCCCGAGCGAGGCGCCGGACCTCGCCGGCGTCCTCCGCGCCCCGCTGGATCAGGGTGAGGGTGTGCAGGACGGAGTCGTGCACATGGGCGGCGACCTCGGCGCGCTCCTGGGCGCGGATGCGCATCAGGCGCTCCTCGGAGAGGTCCTGGGTCATCCGGATCAGCCAGGGGCCGGCGAGCAGGGCGACGCCGACGAGGACGGCGAGGGTGGCGGTGAGGACGTTTCCGAGCTGGGCCGCCGAGCCGCGTACGACGATGAACACGGTCAGGCCGACGCCGACCAGGGCGACTCCGGCCAGCGCGCGGGCGGTCTGGAGCAGCCGTCCGCGGCGGCCGGCGGCCGCGCTCCAGTGGGCGCGGCGGGCGTTGTCGGCCTGCCGCCACACGAGGACGACACCGGCGCCGACCAGCAGCGTCGGCCACACGTACCGGCCGGACTCGCCGCCCACCTGCACCTTGGAGATGAAGATCCCGGCGCCGATGAACAGGGCGATCAGCGCCGTGAGCTGCCCGCGGTCGGGCTTGCGCAGCCTCCGGGTGCCGTCGGGGAGGGTCTCGAAGTAGGAGCGGTGCCCGGCCCGGCCGCCGACGCCGAGGGGTACGAACACCCAGAACGCGGCGTACAGCAGCACGCCCAGTCCGTCGCCGAACATGAACAGCCCGAGGAACGTCAGCCGGACCCAGATCACGGGCAGCCCGAGGTGCCCGGCGAGACCGCGCGCGACACCGCCGAGCATCCGGCCGTCCGCGCTGCGGTAGAGCTTGCGCGGCGGTGCGGGCTCCAGCGGGGGTTCCGGTGCGTGCGGAACGCGGGACGTGGCTGCGGGCATGCCACTGATGGTCACACGCCCGGGGCGGGCCGGGCATCAGGGCCTCCCCCCAGTTCTGTCGGGGGGATATCAGGGTTGCGCCAGGGTAGGGCCGGATGCCGCGGCCGGCGGGGGCCCGTCACCATGGACCCATGACCGACGTACACGAGGCGCCGCCGGCCGGCCCCGGCGCGCACCGGCCGCCGGGGGACCGGCCGCCGCTGCGCCGCAGCAGGAGCGACAAGGTCCTCGCGGGCGTGTGCGGGGGCCTGGGCCGGTACTTCGACCTGGATCCGGTGGTGTTCCGGATCGTCCTCGGTGTCCTCGCGGTGACCGGCGGCGTCGGCCTGATCTTCTACGGCTTCGCGTGGCTGCTGCTCCCGGTGGAGGGCGAGGAGGACAGCGAGGCGAAGAAGGTGCTGACGGGGCGCGTCGAGGGCGCCACGCTGGCCGCGGTGTTCGCCGCCCTGGTGGGTTGCGCGCTGTTCCTGTCGATGATCGACAACGGCGACCTCGCGATCTTCTCCGTGCTGGTGGTCCTGGGGCTCGGCGGGGCGGCCTACTGGTCGCAGCGGCGGCGGCAGGCAGCCGCCCCGGAGGCATTGGCCCCCGACCCGCAGCGGCCCGCGCACTCCCCCGCGCCGCCGGAGACGAAGGCGCCGCCGGCTCCCGGCGGTCCGTCCTGGTGGCGCGACCCCCTGGTCAAGGACGGCACCACGGGCCCGGTCGGGGCCACGGGCTACCTGTGGGGTCCGGCCGACGCCGTCGCCGGGGACGGCGTCCCCGCCGCGGACGTGCGGGCCGCGGCCGCGCCGGGCGCGCGCCCGTCCCGGCCCCGCCCGCGCGGCGGCATCGGGGGCCGGGTGTTCCTGCTGGCGCTGATCGCCGGCTGCGCGGGCACCGCCGCCGATTGGGAGGGCAACCCGCTCGGCGCGGCCCTGCAGACGGGGCTCTCGGCCGCCCTGGCCGTCCTCGGGCTGGGCCTCGTGGTCAGCTCGCTGTTCGGGCGTACGGGCTTCGGCACGGTGGTGTGGGCGGTGCTCACCTCCGCCCTGCTCGCGGGCGCGGCGGTGCTGCCCCGCGAGGTCGGCACGGACTGGGGGCGGGTCGAGTGGCGGCCGGCGGCGGTCGCCGAGGTCCGGCCCGTGTACGAGGCCGGCACGGGTCTGGCCACCTTGGACCTCAGCCGCCTGGACGTGCCGAGGGGAACCACCGTGGCCGTGGACGCGTCGGTCGACGCGGGCCGGCTGAAGGTGGTCGTGCCCCGGGAGGTCACGGCCGAGGTGGATGTCACCATCCGCCGGCTGGGCGACGTGCAGCTGCCCGGGGACCGTGCCGACCGGATCGAGCACGTGGGCGGGCAGAACCGGCGGGCGACCCTGCCCCCGGAGGCCGGCACCGAGGCCGGCGGGACGATCGAGCTGCGCCTCGGCGCGGGTGTGGGACAGGTGGAGGTGGCCCGTGCGGCGTCATGAGTTCCAGCCGGGCAGGCTGGTCGCGGGGCTGTCCCTGCTGCTGGCGGGCGTGCTGTACCTCCTCGACAGCTCCGGGGAGGTGGATCTGCCGTGGTTCGCCGTCGTTCCCCTCGCCGTGGGCGGGCTGTCGCTCGCCGCGCTGGTGGGGCTGGTGACCTACGCGGTCCGCCGCGACATGCGCACCCGCGACCGGACGCGGGCGTCGAGCGACAGGTAGGGCGCCCCGGCGAGGACGAGCGGTGTCCAGGCCATCAGGTAGGCCAGGTCGTTGCCGTAGTAGTACGGGGTCACCGCCCACGACACGGTGAGCCACAGGCTGAGCGAGATCAGCACTCCGCCGAGGGCGGCGATCCGGGTCAGCAGGCCCGCCAGGGCCCCCAGGCCGACCAGGATCTCCGCGACGGCGAGGAACACGGCGAAGCCCACGGGGGCCTTCAGTGCCAGGTCCACCAGGGCGGGGATCGCGGAGGTGTCGCGCACCCCGCGCATCAGGTCGCCGATGGAGCCGTCGCCGGAGACGGAGAGGAACGCGGAGTCGGTGAGCTTGTCCACGCCGGCGTACACGAAGGTCACACCGAGGAAGATCCGCAGGGGGAGCAGCGCGTACCGGGCGGCGCGGGCGCGCAGACCCTCGGACGACCGGGCGGAATCAGCGGGCAGAACATCGGTTCGGGTCATGGGTCATATGTATCCCCCTCACTCGGCCACGTCGATGGTGCAGCGGTTGGATTCCACTCCTGCGGCGGTCACCACCTGGATCTCGACGCGCCCCGGTTCCACCTCGGCCGGGACCGGGACCGTCAGCACGGCGTCGGACGGGTTGGTGAACCCGCCGGCGACCGGGACCAGCGGTACGTGCACGTGCACCGGCCCGATCCGCACGACCAGTCGCGCCAGCATCTCCGGCGTCTGCCCCCCGGGCGGCACGAAGCCCACACCCCGGATCTCGATGTCGTCCCCGGGGCGGACGGCGGAGTCCAGGTCCCCGGGCTCCCGTCTGCGGACCACCGACAGCACCAGCGGGCGGCTGCCCTCCGCGTACTTGGCGGCCAGGTACACGGCGGCGGACAGCGCCACCAGCAGGGCCAGCGCCCACGGCAGCCGGGGCAGCTGGTCGGGGAAGCGGGCGAGCGACACCCCGGCGTAGGCCAGCACCACCGTGGAGACGAGCACGTACTGCGCGTCCGGGAAGCTGCCCCGGCCCGCGTCGTCGGTCAGCAGGTCCGCCCCGCGCGGCCGGTCGGCGGGGAGCTTCTGGAGCCGCTGGCCCATGATGCGCACGCAGACCACCCGGCGGACCAGGACCGCCACCCCCGATGTCAGGGCGACCACCGCCAGCAGCGGCAGCGCCCGGCCCAGCGCCAGGCCCGCGTACAGGGCCTCCCGCTCGGGGCCGGGCTGCGAGGCCGCGAGCCGCAGCGCGGGCAGCAGCGCGGCGAACGCCGTCAGCACCACCCAGGCGCCCGGTACGGCCTTCGAGGTGGACAGCCGGTTGTCCTCGCCGACGAGCGGGGCCAGCAGTCCGCCGCGCAGCGACTGGGCGCGGGCCGCGACGGTGAGCAGCCCGGCCAGCCCCGCGGCGGCCAGCAGGGCGGCCGTCCGGGCGGTGGACCAGCCGGTGCCGAGCGCGGTGCCGACCTGGACCAGGAGCAGGATCCCGGCGGCGATCCACACGGCGAGCACGGCCCGGCGGGAGAACAGGTACAGCCAGGAGTTGCCGGCCTCCCGGCCCCGGTCGGCGACCGTGCGGGCCGACAGGGTCAGCTCGTCGGAGACCCACTGGCGGGAGGCGCCGAGGGAGTGGGCCACGGCCGCGGGCAGCCCCTGCCCGGCGGCGAACTCGTCGCGCTTCTCCAGGAACGCGGCCACGGCGCGGCGGTGGCCCTCGCGGGCGCCGTGCGGGCAGTCGTCGCAGGTGCAGCCGCCGGCATGGGTACTTCGGGACATCTCTTGGACAGCCACGAACGTGCCGCCTCTCTGAACTACGGTGCAATGCCAGCGAATTGTGCACCACTGCGGCAGTGCTCCGGATTGCGCACGATGTCAGAGCAGGTGATTAACGGTTCATGATGTTGACGCCATCCGCCGCGACCGGTGCGGGGGCGGGTCCCGCGGTCGCCTTACGGAGGGTGCGGGGGCGGTCAGGGCACCAGGTCGTCCCGGGCGTCGCGCCGGGCCGCCCGCTCCCCGTGCGGCTGGTAGTTCACCCAGGCCGCCAGGTCGGTGCCGAACCGCTCGCGGGCGGCGAGCGCGGCCCGGTGCTCGATCAGGACCGGCTTGCCGGCCGCCCGCGCGATCAGCTGCACCCGCGCGGCCCGCTCCGCCGCGAGGAACCACCAGGCCGCCGCGTCCACCGAGCCGCCGACGGTCAGCAGCCCGTGGTGGCGCAGTACGAGCGCCTTGTACGGCCCCAGCGCGATCCCGATCCGCCGGCACTCCTGCGGGTCGGGGGCGCCGCCCGTGTACTGGTCCAGCAGCGCGTGGTCCTGGTAGAAGGCGCAGGCCTCCTCGGTGATCGGGGCGAGCAGTTCGCCGAGCGCGGCGAGCGCCCTGCCGTACGGGGCCTGCGCGCGGACCACCGCGACCACCTCGGGGCGGGCCCGGTGCACGGCCGCGTGCACGGCGAAGGCGGCCTGGTTGACCCGCCGCCCGCCCCGGACGACCCGGCCGTCCCCGTCGACGAGGAGCAGGTCCTCGGCGCCCAGTCCGCCGAAGGACCGCCCGAAGGGGTTCACCCAGTAGCAGTCCTCGAACTCCGGGTCGCGCGCGCTGACGTGCCCGCCGACCCCTTCCTCGTAGCCGAGCCCGCCGAACAGCCGCAGCGCGCCGGCCAGCCGCTCCTTGCGGTACGCGCGCTCGTCGGCCGGGTCGGCGTGGACCGGCGGCATCTCGAACCGCAACCGGTCCACGGGGACCGGGGCGGGTGCGGGCGCGGTCCCGGCTGCGGGCTGGTCCGGCATGGCCCCTCCTTCGATCCCTCGACTCCCAGCGCACGGCTGGGCGACCGCCACGGCTCGGTACGCGGCGCAAGGTACCGGCGGCGGGCCGAGGAGAACAGAGAAACGACGAAGCCGCCGCCCCGGACAGCGGGGACGGCGGCTTCGGCTCGTTCAGGCGAGGGCCCGGGCAGGGGCCCGGCCGGGGGCCGGGACTACTCCCACTCGATGGTGCCCGGCGGCTTGCTGGTGCAGTCGAGGACCACGCGGTTCACGTCCGCCACCTCGTTGGTGATGCGGGTCGAGATCTTGGCGAGCACCTCGTACGGCATGCGCGTCCAGTCCGCGGTCATCGCGTCCTCGGACGAGACGGGGCGCAGCACGATCGGGTGGCCGTAGGTCCGGCCGTCGCCCTGGACGCCGACGCTGCGGACGTCCGCGAGCAGGACGACCGGGCACTGCCAGATCTCCCGGTCCAGGCCGGCCGCGGTCAGCTCGTGGCGGGCGATGGCGTCGGCCTCGCGGAGCAGGTCCAGGCGCTCCTTGGTGACCTCTCCGACGATGCGGATGCCGAGGCCGGGGCCGGGGAAGGGCTGGCGCTGGACGATCTCGTCCGGGAGGCCGAGCTCCTGGCCGACCATCCGGACCTCGTCCTTGAACAGCTGGCGCAGCGGCTCGATGAGCTCGAACTCGATGTCGTCGGGGAGCCCGCCCACGTTGTGGTGCGACTTGATGTTCGCGGTGCCGGTGCCACCGCCGGACTCGACGACGTCCGGGTACAGGGTGCCCTGCACGAGGAAGGCCACGTCCGCGCCGCCCTCGGCGATGATCTCGGCCTGGGCCTGCTCGAACACGCGGATGAACTCGCGGCCGATGATCTTGCGCTTGGTCTCCGGGTCGGAGACGCCGGCGAGCGCGTTCAGGAAGCGCTCCTGGGCGTCGACGACCTTCAGCTGCACGCCGGTGGCGGCGACGAAGTCCTTCTCGACCTGCTCGGTCTCGCCCTTGCGCATCAGGCCGTGGTCGACGTACACGCAGGTCAGCTGCGAACCGATGGCCTTCTGGACGAGCGCGGCGGCGACCGCGGAGTCCACGCCGCCGGAGAGGCCGCAGATGGCGCGCTTGTCGCCGACCTGCTCGCGGATGGCCGCGACCTGCTCCTCGACGATGTTGCCGGTGGTCCAGGTGGGGGCGAGGCCCGCACCCCGGTAGAGGAAGTGCTCCAGGATCTGCTGGCCGTGCGTGGAGTGCATCACCTCGGGGTGGTACTGCACGCCGTACAGCTTCTTCTCGTCGTTCTCGAAGGCCGCGACCGGGACGACGTCCGTCGACGCGGTGACGGAGAAGCCCTCGGGGGCGGCGGAGCAGGCGTCGCCGTGGGACATCCACACCGACTGGTTCGCGGGGGTCCCCTCGAAGAGGGTGGAGCCGGCCCGGGAGACGGCGAGCGGCGTACGGCCGTACTCGCGCGCGCCGGTGTTGTCGACCTGGCCGCCGAGGGTGACCGCCATCAGCTGGAAGCCGTAGCACATGCCGAAGACGGGGACCCCGGCCTCGAACAGGGCCGGGTCCATGGTGGGAGCGCCCTCTTCGTACACGGAGGACGGGCCGCCGGAGAGGATGATCGCCTTGGGGTCCTTGGCCAGCATCTCGGCCACCGGCATCGTGCTGGGGACGATCTCGCTGTAGACCCGGGCCTCGCGGACGCGGCGGGCGATGAGCTGGGCGTACTGGGCGCCGAAGTCGACGACGAGGACCGTGTCCGGGGCGCTGTCGTGGGCGGCGGAGGGTGCTTCTGGCACGGGACGGCCTTCCGGCGGAAGAGGTGGCTGTTTTGTCGATTCTAACGGGGGCCGTAGGGCCGGTTTCGTCTCACCATCCGAACCGGCTTGGCCGGCAGGGGGACGGAAGGCCATAATCCGTTCCATGCGCAAGCAGCTGAGCTTCCTCTTTACCTATGGCACCGGCCGGTCCGGTCGCCATGGGTCATCGTGATGCTCGCTTGAGCCGCTGACTTCCCAGAGCGCCCCGGTCCGACAGGACCGGGGCGCTCCGGCGTTCCCCGTCCTGCGGGCCCCACCCGACAGGAGACCGACCATGACCATGACCACGACCACCGTCGCCCCCGAGCAGCTGATCGCCGACTCCCGCGAGCGGATCGACGCCCTCGACGACCGGATCATCGGCCTGATCCAGGAGCGGATGGCCGTCTCGACGGTCATCCAGGACGCCCGGATCTCCACCGGCGGGCGGCGGGTGCACCTCTCGCGCGAGATGGAGGTGCTCTCCCACTGGAGCGATGCCCTCGGAAAGCCCGGGACCGCCCTCGCGATGACCCTGCTGGAGCTGTGCCGGGGCCGCGTCCGATAGCGGACCCCTGACCGGTGCCCGCCGGCGGCGACGAAGGCCCGCTGCTCGGGTGACCGACGGGGACGCCGAGCCGCTCGGCGCCGGGGTGGCCCCGAGGGCCCGGCTCGACGGCGCGCTTCGCCGCGTGATGGAGGCCACAGCCCGGTGGCGCCGGTTCCGGTACAACCTTCCGAGGGGACCGCCTGTCACTGATGTACCGCGGCCGGTACCGCGCTCGGAGGGGGAGCGCGGTACCCGCCCGGTCGGCGTCCTCGTGCGGGAGGGCTCAGAGGTCCCGCTTCGGTGGTACCTCCGGGATCCCCAGGAACGGCAGCCGCAGCGCGCCGAAGGCCTCCTTCGGGACCGCCGGGGCGACCGGTTCCACGGCGGCGAGCCGTACGTACGCCGCGCCCTGCCGCGGGCGCGGGTCCCGCTGGCCCTTGTTCGGCCAGTACGACATGGCCCGCTCCGCCTGCGCCGTGATCGTCAGCGACGGGTTGACCCCGAGGTTGGCGGAGACGGCCGAGCCGTCCACGACCGAGATGCCCGGGTGCCCGTACAGGCGGTGGTACGGGTCCACCACGCCCTCCTGCGGCGAGGCGCCGATCGGGCAGCCGCCGAGGAAGTGGGCGGTCAGCGGGGTGCCCATCAGCTCGCCGATGTTGCTGCCCGCGAAGCCGTTGATCTCCTCCGCCAGCAGTGTCGCCGCCTGCGTGGCCTCGGCGATCTGCACCGGGTTGGGGGCGCCGTGGCCCTGCCGGGCGGTGAGCAGTCCCTTCCCGAGCCCGCCGGGCTTGCGGTAGGTCGTCAGGGAGTTGTCCACCGACTGCATGACCAGGCCGATGATGGTCCGCTCCGACCAGCGCCGGTTGGACAGCGAGCGGGCCAGCTGGAGCGGGTGGCGCAGGGTCCGGCCCAGCCAGGCACGGACCCGGTGCGGGCTGTAGGGCACCTGGAGGACGGTCATGAACCCCATCGCGTTGGAGCCCTTGCCGTACCGGACCGGTTCGATGTGGGTGTCGGCGTTGGGGTGCACGGACGAGGTGATCGCCACGCCCCGGGTGAAGTCGGCCCGGTCGGCGCCGTGCCGCTCGCGGTAGCGGCGGTCGTCGGTCTGCGCGCCGACCAGTCCCTCGGAGTTGGTCCGGGTCAGCTCGCCGAGCCGCTGCGACAGGTACGGCAGCTCGCCCCGGTCCTTCATGGCGTGCAGCAGGGTCTGCGTGCCGTACGTGCCCGCCGCCACGACCACGTAGCGGGCGCGCAGCACCTTCGCCCGGCCGCGGCGGCGGCTGTCGGTGGGGACGGTGCGGACGCGGTGGCCGCCCTCGGGGTCCTCGGACAGTGCGGTGACCGTGGTCATCGGGTGGATGACGGCGCCCGCCCGCTCGGCTAGGTACAGGTAGTTCTCGCCCAGGGTGTTCTTCGCGCCGTGCCGGCAGCCGGTCATGCACTCGCCGCACTCGGTGCAGGCGCTGCGGGCGGGGCCGGCCCCGCCGAAGTACGGGTCGGGGACCTCCTCCCCCGGCCGCACCCGCCACCCGCCCTCGGCGTCGTCCCCGTCGCCGAAGAAGACGCCGACCGGCGCCATGTGGAAGGAGTCCGCCACGCCCATCCGCGCGGCGGCCGCCTTGAGGTGCACGTCGGAGGGGGTCAGGGTCGGGTTGAGGCGCACTCCGAGCATCCGCTTGGCCTGGTCGTAGTACGGGGCCAGCTCCCCGCGCCAGTCGGTGATGGACGCCCACTGCCGGTCCTCGAAGAAGGCCGCCGGCGGCACGTACAGCGTGTTGGCGTAGTTGAGCGAGCCGCCGCCCACACCGGCGCCGGCGAGCACCATCACGTTGCCGAGCAGGTGGATCCGCTGGAGCCCGTACAGGCCGAGGGCCGGGGCCCACAGGTAGTTGCGCAGGTCCCAGCTGTTCTTCGGCAGGCTCTCGCGGGTGAAGCGGCGCCCTGCCTCCAGGACGCCGACCCGGTAGCCCTTCTCGGTGAGGCGCAGGGCCGCGACCGACCCCCCGAAGCCGGATCCGATGACGACGACGTCGTAGTCGTACGCACGTTCGTGCACGGCGTCGTCGCCGTCGCCGTCGCTGTCGCTGTGGTGCTCGTACGACACGGGTACCCCTTAGCGGAGTCGGAGGGCTTTCATGACCTTGAGGCTGCGGGTCATGAACGCCGCGTACTTCTCGTCGTCCATGCCCAGCGAGGGCGCCATCGGGAGCAGCCGCTGGTGGGCGACGGTCTGGGCCTCGGTGTACTTGAGGATGCCCTCGGAGCCGTGGCGGCGGCCGAGGCCCGAGTCCTTCATGCCGCCCATGGGCGCCTGGGCGCTGCCGTAGGCGGGGGCGTAGCCCTCGTTGATGTTCACGGTGCCGGTGCGCAGGCGGGCCGCGACGGCGTGGCCGCGGCGCGCGTCCTTCGTCCAGACGCTGGAGTTGAGCCCGTATGCGGTCGCGTTGGCGTCCGCCACGGCCTGGTCCTCGTCGGTGAAGCGGTAGACGGAGACGACCGGGCCGAAAGTCTCCTCGCCGCACACGGCCATCGGGGGCTCGACGCCGTCGAGGATGGTGGGCTCGTAGAACAGCGGGCCGATGTCGGGCCGGGCGGTGCCGCCGGCGACCAGGGTGGCGCCCTTGGCCACGGCCTCGTCGACGTGCCGCTGTACGGTCTCCAGCTGGCGTTCGCCGACCAGGGAGCCCATGTCCGCCCCGTAGGCGAGGGAGCTGCCCAGGCGCATGGCCCGGGTGCGGGCGGCGAACCGCTCGACGAACGCGTCGGCGATGGAGGCGTGGACGTAGAGCCGCTCGATGGAGATGCACAGCTGGCCGGCGGAGGAGAAGCAGGCGCGGACGGCGCCCGCCGCGGCCTTCTCGATGTCGGCGTCGTGCAGCACGAGCATGGCGTTCTTGCCGCCGAGTTCGAGCGAGACCCCGACCAGGCGGTCGGCCGCGCCGCGGGCGACTTCGCGGCCGGTGCGGGTGGAGCCGGTGAAGGAGACGTAGTCCGCGTGCCGGACCACCTCGGGGCCGACGACGGGGCCCTCGCCGAGGACGATCTGGAAGACCTCGGCGGGCAGGCCCGCCTCGATCAGCAGGTCGCGGGCCCACAGGGCGGTCAGCGCGGTCTCGGTGTCGGGCTTCATGACCACGGCGTTGCCCGAGACGAAGGCCGGCAGGGCGTCGCCGACGGACAGTTCCAGCGGGTAGTTCCAGGGGGCGATCTGTCCGACCACCCCGCGCGGCTGGCGCAGCTCGGTGACCTTGGTAAGTGTCGGCATGGCGCCCGTGTGGCCCTTGGGCCGCAGGTACGAGGGGGCCTTGCGGCCGTAGTGGCGGGCGGCGACGGCGACCGCCTGGACCTCCTCGTGGGCGTGCAGGCGGGCCTTGCCGGTCTCCAGCTGGATGAGGTCGAGGACCTCGGACTGCCGGGTGAGGACCAGGTCGTGGAAGCGGAGCAGTACGGCGGCCCGCTCCCGCACCGGCACGGCCGCCCAGGCGGGCTGTGCGGCCCGGGCCCGGTCGAAGGCCTCGGCGACGTCCTCGGGGGTGGCCTCGGGCAGCTCCGCCAGCCGGTCCCCGGTGAAGGGGGTGTGGTTGGCGGTGCGTCCGGAGCCGATCACGCCGCGGGTCAGCCGGGCGACCAGGGCGGGGGTCACCACGTCGGCCGCGGTGCGCGCGCCGGCCGGGGCCGGAGCGACCGGGTTGGTGGGCGCCGGTGCGGTGCGGAGGGGGGCGTCGGGGGCCTGCGAGTCCGTCATGGCGGTGAGCGTATTGCGCCGCGAGGCCTTTGGGTACCCGTCGGTAACCCGATTTTGACATTTCCGCCAGCGATCGCTGGCAGGATCATCGGGGCGGAGGGGGTCAGCCCGCCTCGCCGGCCGGGCGCCAGCCGCTGAGCACGATGTCGAACTGCTGGCGCGTGGTGTCCCAGTCGGCGGCGGGGCTCGACATGTACACCGCGTACTCGGTGCCGTCCGGGGCGATGTACATCTGCTCGATGGCCCGCCGCGGCCCGGCGAGCGTCCCCTTCTCCGTCCAGGTGAACTCCCACAGCGCCGCCCGGATGCTGTCCCGGAAGGTGTTCGGGTCCAGCAGCTGCCGCTTGTACTCCGCCCGCTTGCGCACCTGCTTCTCCAGGTCGAGCAGGTGCATGTACGGGTTGTCGTAGTCCGGCGTCGGGTCCAGGGCGATCCGGATGTAGTGGTTGCCGTTGTCCGGCGTGTAGTCGATCTGGTTGCCGTCCACCTGCCGCCGCCAGCCGTCGGGCACGAAGAGGGTGAACCCCTCCTTGTCCGTGACCCTGCTCCAGCCGGCCGGGGGCGCGGACTTCGCGTCCTCGTCCGCCTTCAGGTCGGGCGCGGAAGCCGATCTGTCGGAACTGCCGCCCTTGTCCACGCCGTCGGTGTACTTGAGCACCCCGAACACCCCGCCGCCGCCGATCAGCGCCGCCACCAGGGCGACGGCGGCGGCGCGCCTGACCCGGCCGGCGGCCGGATGCGCGGGTACGGGCACGGATGCGGCGGCGGGCCCCGGCTGCTCGGGCAGCGCGGCCGTACGGCCGCTCCCGCCGGACCCGGCGGGAGCCTCGTCGGCGCCGGTTCCACCGGGCGCCGGGTCGGCGGGGGGCTCGCCCGGGTCCTGGGCCGTGGCCAGTTCCGCCGGGGTGACCGGGCGCGTCGGCACGTACGCCTGCGCCGCCTTCGGCTCCCGCCCCTCCATGGCCTCCAGCAGCATCCGCTCGGCCTCGGCGGCCGACGGGCGCTCCACCGGGTCCTTGCGCAGCAGGGCCGTGATGACCGGCCCCAGGGCGCCGGCCTGGCGCAGCGCCGGCATCTCGTCGTTGACGACGGCCTGCAGGCTGGAGATGGGCGACGTGCGGCGGAACGGCGAGCGCGCCTCCACCGCCGTGTACAGGGTGGCGCCCAGCGACCACAGGTCGGAGGCCGGGTCGGGCACACCGCCGGTCACCCGCTCCGGGGCCAGGTAGTCGATGGAGCCGACGATCTCACCCGTGCGCGTGATGGAGGAGTCGCCCTCGATCGCGGCGATCCCGAAGTCCGTCAGCAGCACCCGCCCGTCCTTGGCGAGCAGGACGTTGCCCGGCTTCACGTCCCGGTGCAGTACGCCGACCGCGTGCGCGGCCCGCAGGGCCCCCAGCACGTGCAGCCCGATCCGGGCCGCCTCGCGGGGCTCGATCCGCCCTGCCGCCTTGGCGGCCTCGGCGAGCGAGGGGCCGTCGATGTACTCCATGACGATCCACGGCCGGTCGTCGTGCTCCAGCACGTCGTGGACCGTGACGACCGCGGGGTGCTGGATCCGGGCCGCCGCCCGGGCCTCCTTCTGGGTCCGGGCGTGCATGACGTCCCGGTCGGCCTGCGAGACGTACAGACCCGCCGTCAGTTCCTTGACGGCCACCGTCCTGTGGAGGATCTCGTCGTGCGCGCGCCACACCTTGCCCATGCCGCCGCGGCCGATGGGCTCGACGAGCCGGTACCGGCCCGCCAGGACGGCGCCCCCACCTGTCTGCTGTTCCACTCCACCCCGCCGCTCTCCGCACTTCAGGCCAGATTACGGATCCTGCGGGCACTGCCGGAACCGCACGGGCACCGAAAGGCAGCACTGTGACGCAATCGCCGTACTGATTCGGCGTCAGCCGCCGCTCAGCCCCCCGCCCGGTAACTCGCCGTGGCCTTTTCGAAGACCTCGGTGACCTTGCCCTCGTCGTCCTGCGGGCCCGTCACGATGACGACGTGGTAGCTGCCGCCGAGGGCGACGACGAAGTTGCGGGCGACGACATTGCGGCCGGTGCCGTCGATCCACGTGTACTTGCCGGTGGCCCGCAGCTGCTGGCCGACCTTCGTGCTCTTGACCTCGCTGACGGTGGACCAGGTGGACGTCCGGTACGGGGTGAGCTCCTGCTCCTTGTCCTTCTGGTACGCCGCCGGGTCCGGATTCCCCTCGACCTTGTCCCGGCCGGGGACGACGGTCAGCACGAACTGCCCGTCGGTGTAGCGCACCTGGCCGGACTCGTTGATGCCGCGCCGCTCCCACCCCTGGGGGACGGCGATCTCGAAGTGCTCCGGGTCCTGCTGGTTGGTGTAGCCCTCCGGGGCGGGCGCGGGCGGCTGGGAACCGGTGCCGGGAGCGGGCGTGGTGACGGTGCTCTGCGGCGCCGGCTTGGACTCGGGCGTGCCGGCGGGGGTCCGGGAGGGCTCCTGCGTGGGGGCCTGGCGCGTCGGCGTGCCGGCGGCGCCGCCGGGTGTCGCGGGCGCGCCGGAGCGCGGCATGAACAGCATGGCGTACGCCACCGCCCCCGCCAGCAGGACCAGGATCCCCAGCAGCAGCATCCGGCCGAGGGCGCGGGGCGCGCGGGGCTTGCGGGAGGCCGCCGGGTTGCGGTGGCGCCCGTGCAGGTCACCGCGCCGGCGTACGACGGGCAGCCGCGCCGGGTCGGGCTCCACCGGCGGGAGCACGCCGAGGCCGGCGTCCGGCTCGGGAGCGGACCGCACGAGGGAGCGCAGCCAGCCGCGGAGCTCCTCGAAGTCGGGCCGCTCGGTGGGGTCCTGGCGCAGCAGCGACTCCACGACCGGGCGGAGCGCACCGCACTCCTCCGCGAAGGCGGGGGGCTCGGCGCAGACCAGCTCGACGAGCTCGGCGACGCTGTCCTCGGGGTACGGGGCGTGCCCCTGGACGGCCCGGTACAGCAGGGCGCCGAGCGCCCACAGGTCCGTGGCGGGCCCGACGGGCGGCGCCAGCTGCCAGTGCCCGTGCACGGGACCGGCCGCCTGCTCGGGCGCCCACCTCTCGGTGACCGCCCCGACCACCGCCATCCGCGTCTGCCGCGCCCGCTCGGCGTCGAGCCCGGTCCGCGGACCGCCCCAGCCGCCCCCGGCGGGCCCGGCCGGGGGCTGCGGCCCCGGACCGCCCGCGCCGGGGACCGGGCCGAGGAGCGGGCCCGGGTCGGCCGCGGGGCGCGGGGACGGCGGCTCCCACCGACCGGGGCCGTGCTCCGGCGCGCGGGAGGGGAGTTGCGGCCGCGGCGGGGCGGACTCCGCGCCGCCGGGCGGAGGTTGGAGTGCGCCGGTGGCGCTGGGCCACGGCGTGCCGGGGTACGGCGGCGCGGGGTCGGGCGCGGGCGCGGTCAGGGGGGCGGGCGCGGTCAGGGAGGCGGGCGCGGTCAGGGGGTCGGGCTGCCGGCGGCCGGACGGGGGTTCGGCCTGCTGGTAGCCCTGGGGCAGGGCGAGTTGCGCGGGGAGTCCGGAGCGCGGTTCGGCCGGCCCGTCGCCGGCCGGCGGCTCCTGCGCGTACCCGTACTCCTGCGCGTAGCCGTACTCCTGCGCGTAGCCGTACTCCTGCGCCGACGCGTCGGATGCCGGTTCCGGCGCGGCCGGGGGCAGCGCCTCGCGGCGCGGAACGGCACCGTGCCAGGGCACGGCGGGAGAGGCGGCCGCGGCCGCGCTGTCCGGGCCGCCGTACGGGTACGAGTACCCCTGCGGGAGGTTCGACCCCTCGGGCCGCGGCTCCGGCGCGGGGTCGCTCCCGGTCCTGCGCTGCTCGGTGACGCGGGCGGCGGCGGCCCGGGTCCCGGCCCGGTACGCGGCGATGGCCCCGGCCCGCGCCGCCGCCTGCGGGTCGGGCCGGTCCTCGGCTCGCCCGTCGGGCCGGTCGGGGGTGATGTGGTCGCGGTAGCGGGGGCCGGTGTCGTACCCGGGAGCCACGAGGGGCGCGTAGCCGGGCGGCTCCGCCGCGTCGGGCCGCTCGTCCCCGGTTTCCGGCCGGGGGGCGAGCTCGGCACCGGGCCGCCGTGCCACCGCCGGTACGGGACCGTCGTCGCCCCACCCGCCACTCGCGTCAAAGCCGCCCTCCGCCCCCGGTACGGGGTCGTACCCGCACAGGGCCTCCTCCGCCGCGCCGGCCGCCAGGCCCGTGAGCATCACCCGGCCGTCGTCGCAGACCAGGACGGTCCGGACGGTGATGTTCCGGTGGGTCCAGCCGTGCGCGTGCAGCACCCTGAGGGCCGTCAGGACGTCAGCCGCCACCTCTGCCGCCCGGTACGGGCTCATCGGCTCGTCGGCGATCAGCGCGGCCAGCGGGCGGGCCGGCACCAGTTCGCTCACGATCCACAGCGACCCGTCCTCGGCGAACACGTCGAAGACCTGGTCCAGTCGGGGATGGTCCGGGATCGCGGCGGCCGCCTGCGCGGCGTCGATCGCGCGGCGCACGGCGGGCAGATCCGCCGGGGAGCGGCGCCCCGCCGCCGGGGCCCGGTGTCCGTCCAGCAGCTCGGCGTCCACCACTTCCGGCAACGGCACCTGCCGTACCAGGACTTCCTGCCCGCTGCGCGTGTCGAAGGCCCGGGTCTCGACGAGCTCGTACTCGTCCGACGGCGGCAGCGGCAGGCGGTAGCGGTGAGCCAGGATCCGGCCCGCGTAGTCCTCCACGTCGCCTCCCCCGAGATGCGGTGGGGCCCCCCGTGGCCCCGGCAGCCACGATACGTCGCCGGGGGCGCCCGCGTCCCGAGGTCAGCCCAGCGGCTGGAAGGTCTGGAAGGCCGTGTTGCGCATCTGGGTGCACTCGGGGCCGTCCCACTGGTCGGCCGCGCAGGTGACCATGATGGCGTAGCCGCGGTTCGCGTCCACCTTGAAGCCCCGGTTGAGGACGCGGACCTTGACGCCCTTCTGCTCCCGCTCGAACTCCCAGTCCGCGACGGTCGGGTAGTTGTTGTAGCTGGTGGGGTTGATCCCGATCAGCCGGTACGCCGTGCTGCTGTCCTGCACGGCGGGGGCCAGGCTCTCCCAGGCGCGGCGGGCGTCGTCGCCGGGGGTCGCGTTGAAGTCGACCTGGATCCTGGGGAAGCCGCCGTCGCGGCTGTATATGGCGCCGGAGTTCCTGCCCGCCGTGTCCGTCTGGCGGAAACCCTCGGGCATCGCCATCGAGAAGCGGAAGCCGAGGTCCGTTATCTGTACGTACCCCGCCGGGAGCGCGCCGCCGGGAGTCCCGGGAGCGTTGCCCTGGCCCTGCGCCTGTCCCTGGCCCTGGCCCTGGGCGGTGCCGGCGGTCTGCTGGCCCTGCCCCTGGCCCTGCTGGCCGGCGGAGGTGCCGCTGCTCGTGCCGTCGGTCGAGCCGTTCGTCCCGCCGTTGGCGCCGGCCCCCTGCTCACCGGGGTTCGGGGAGGTCAGGGCGGAGCCGCCCGGCGAGGGAACGCCGGAGGCGGACGGGGTGGCTCCGCCGCCCTTGCCCTCGTCCTTGCGGCCGCCTTCGCCGTCACCGCTGAGGGCCCAGACGACGAGTGAGCCGACCGCCGCGAGCACCACGACCAGGGCGACTATCGCCAGCGCGATCGTACGGCGCGGCAGGACGTCGGTGAGCGGCGCCGCCACCGGTGCGGGCTTGGCCGCCGGGGCCTCCGCGGCGGTGGCGGCCGTCGTCGCTGCGGCGGTGGCCGCCGCCTTGCGGGCCGACTTCAGCGCGGCGCGGGCGCGTTCGCGCTGCTCGCGCTCGCGGCGCTCGCGCTCCTTCTTCGCCGCCTTCTCGGCGGCCTTCTCCGCGGTCGCCTTCTCCGCGGCCTCCTTGGCCTGCGACAGCGAGATCTGCCGGGTCTCGTCGGCGGCCGGGGCCGGCACGGGGGCCGTGACGGGCTCGGGGGCGTCGAGGACGGCCGCGAGCATCGCCCGGGCGCGTACGTCGTCGAGGCGCTCGGCGGGATCCTTGGCGAGCAGCCCGTAGATGACCTCGGTCAACGGCCCGGCGTTCTTGGGCGGGTCGACCGGCTCCGTCATCACCGCGGTGAGGGTGGCGAGCGCGGAACCCTTGTCGTACGGGGGCACGCCCTCGACCGAGGCGTACAGCAGGCCGCCGAGCGACCACATGTCCGCGGGCGGTCCGGGCTTGTAGCCGCGGGCGCGCTCGGGGGAGATGTAGGAGGGGGCGCCGACGAGCATGCCGGTGGAGGTGACGGAGGGGTCACCCTCGACCTGCGCGATGCCGAAGTCGGTCAGGACGACGCGGCCGTTGCCGGCGATGAGCACGTTGGAGGGCTTCACGTCGCGGTGCAGGATGCCCTGGCCGTGCGCGGCGCGGAGCACGTCGAGGACCGCGAGGCCGACCTCGGCCGCGCGGCGGGGGGTGAGGGGTCCGTTCTCCCGGATGAACTCGGCGAGGGAGGGGCCCTCGATGAGCTCCATGACGATCCACGGCCGGCCGTCCTCGTCGACGACGTCGTAGACGGTGACGGCTCCGCCGCTGCGGATCCGGGCGATGGCCTTGGCCTCGCGGAGGGTACGGGTGATGAGGCGGCGCTTCTCGTCCTCGTCGACACCGTGGCCGAAGCGGAGCTCCTTGACGGCGACGGTCCGACCCAGGGTCTCGTCCTCGGCCCGCCAGACGGTGCCCATGCCGCCCTTGCCGAGCACCTCGCCCAGCCGGTACCGCCCGGCGAGCAGCCGCCCCTCGTCCGCCGCCCCGGCCTTCCCGGCACCCGGCTTACCCTTCGCCCCGGCCGGCCCCTTCCCGGCCGCGACGGGCGCGCGCTCAGCAGGCGCGGCCTTGGCCGACTCGGCTCGGACGGGTGCAGCCTCGGCGGGAACGGCCTTCGCGGAGGCGGCCGGCGTGGGCACGGCCTCGGCAGGAGCCGGCTCGGCGGGAACGGCTTTCGCGGGCGCGGCTGTACCCGGAACGGCCCTCGCGGCGAGCGACTTGGCGGGCACGGCTTTCGCGCGCACGGCCTTCGCGGGAGCGGGCCTGGCGGGGGTCGGCTTCGCGTCCTCGGGCTCCGGCGCGGCGGCGGCGTTGTCCGCCTCCGGCTCCGCCGGAGCGACGCGCACGGGCTTCGCCCCCGCGTCGGCGGCCGCCGACTCCGCGCTCTGGGCGTCGGCCCCGGTCAGCCCCGGCCCACCGGCCGCGGGCTTCGCGTCCTCGGGTTCGTTCGACGCGGCCTTCGCCGCCGCAGGCGTCGCGGGCTTCGCGTCCTCGGGTTCGTTCGACGCGGCCTTCGCCGCCGCGGGCCGCGCGGGCTC
The DNA here is from genome assembly GCF_042716255.1 of Streptomyces sp. NPDC058662. Lineage (NCBI taxonomy): Bacteria > Bacillati > Actinomycetota > Actinomycetes > Kitasatosporales > Streptomycetaceae > Streptomyces > Streptomyces sp. NPDC058662. The sequence continues at coordinate 21,416 of NZ_JBHXRU010000096.1, forward strand.
GGGCCCCGCGGGTGCCGACTCCGCGTCAGCCGGTCCGCCGCCCGATACCGACTCCGCGTCAGCAGGTGCGGCGCCAGATACCGGCTCCGCACCCTCGGACTCCGCACCGGCCGCCGACTTCGCGTCAGCGGGCCGCGAGTCCGCGGGCCCGGCCGACCCGGCGTCACGTCCGGCCGGTTCGGCGTCCGGTTCAGCGGGCCCGGCGGCAACGGCCTCGGGGGGCAGCGGCTTCGCAGGTCCGGGCTTCGGCGCACGCGCTCCGGCCTTCGTACCCCTGGCCTCGGACCCCGCGGGCTTCGCCGCAGGCGACCCCGCAGGCGACCCGGCAGGCGAGCCGCCAGGCGTCCCGGCAGGCGACTCGGTGTGCTCCGGCTTCGACATGCGTCCCCTCTGCGATCGTGCCGCCTGCTCCGGCAGCCCCGGCAGCGACCGGGCCCCGCGGTAACCCGCCCCGGCAGAACCCTCATTGTTCCTCACTCCGCAACGGACGGGCGCCCGGGGTCCGCGGTTCCGCCTTCCGCATCCCGGACTTACAACGGAACGATGTCCGGAGCCCCCAGCCGCGCCGCGTCCGCCGTCTGGTCGTCCGGCTGGCGCTGCGACTCCCGTTCCGCCTGGACCCGCTTCTCGTAGTGCTCCACTTCCTTCTCGATCTGCTGCTTGTCCCATCCCAGCACCGGCGCCATCAACTCCGCGCACTCCCGCGCGGACCGCGTCCCCCGGTCGAAGGTCTCGATCGAGATCCGGGTCCGCCGCGTCAGCACGTCGTCCAGGTGCCGCGCCCCCTCGTGCGAGGCGGCGTACACGATCTCGGCGCGCAGGTAGTCGTCCGCCCCGGACACCGGCTCGGCCAGCCCCGGATCGGCGGCGATCAGGTCGAGCAGTTCCTCCGTCAGCGACCCGAAGCGGTTCAACAGGTGCTCCACCCGCACCACGTGAAGCCCCGTCCGGGCGGCGATCCCGGCGCGGCCGTTCCACAGGGCCCGGTACCCCTCCGCCCCCACCAGCGGCACGTCCTCCGTCACGCACGGCGCCACCCGCTGGTCCAGCCCGTGCACCGCCTCGTCGACCGCGTCCTTCGCCATGACCCGGTACGTCGTGTACTTGCCGCCCGCGACCACCACCAGCCCCGGCACCGGATGCGCCACCGTGTGCTCCCGCGACAGCTTGCTCGTCGCGTCCGACTCCCCCGCCAGCAGCGGCCGCAGCCCGGCGTACACGCCCTGGACGTCGTCGCGCGTCAGCGGGACGGCCAGCACCGAGTTCACATGCTCCAGGAGGTAGTCGATGTCGGCGCTCGACGCCGCCGGGTGCGCCTTGTCCAGGTCCCAGTCGGTGTCCGTGGTCCCCACGATCCAGTGCCGGCCCCACGGGATGACGAACAGCACCGACTTCTCCGTCCGCAGGATCAGCCCGGTGCTCGAATGGATCCGGTCCTTCGGCACGACCAGGTGGATGCCCTTCGACGCCCGCACGTGGAACTGCCCGCGCTCCCCGATCAGGGCCTGGGTGTCGTCCGTCCACACGCCCGTCGCGTTGACGACCTGCCGTGCGCGGATCTCGTACTCCCCGCCGCCCTCCACATCCCGCACCCGCGCCCCGACCACCCGTTCGCCCTCGCGCAGGAAGCCGACCACCCGCGCCCGGTTGGCGCAGTGCGCCCCGTACACCGCGGCCGTGCGCACCAGGGTGGCGACGTACCGGGCGTCGTCCATCTGGGCGTCGTAGTACTGCAGGGCCCCGACCAGGGCGTCCTTGCGCAGGGCCGGCGCCACGCGCAGCGCGCGCGCCCGCGACAGGTGGCGGTGCACCGGCAGGCCGCGGCCGTGCCCGCTGGAGACGGACATCGCGTCGTACAGCGCGACGCCCGATCCCGCGTACAGCCGCTCCCAGCCCTTGTGCTGGAGGGGGTACAGGAAGGGCACCGGCTTCACCAGGTGCGGAGCGAGGCGCTCCAGCAGCAGGCCGCGCTCCTTGAGCGCCTCCCGCACGAGGGCGAAGTCGAGCATCTCCAGGTACCGCAGGCCGCCGTGGATCAGCTTGCTGGAGCGGCTGGAGGTGCCCGACGCCCAGTCCCGCGCCTCCACCAGGCCCGTCGACAGGCCTCTGGTCACCGCGTCGAGCGCGGTTCCGGCGCCGACCACTCCCGCGCCCACGACGAGCACGTCCAGTTCCCGTTCGGCCATTCGGGCGAGCGCCTCGGCGCGCTGTGCCGGGCCCAGTGTCGCTGTCCTCACGGCTGCCTCCCGTTGGTGCGGGTACTTCCCGCGTCGTGCGGGTGATCCCGCTCACATCCCCGCCCCATGATTCTGACCGCACGCATCCACATCAGCCACCGCCTGTGGACAACACAACGGTGGCGACCATCCCAGAATGCGACATATCTGTCATATATACGCCTAGTCTGACATTGCGCCAGCGCCCTCTGGGCTCCATCCGTCCGCAGGGCTCGCGACCGCAGCCCCCTCACGTCAGGGAAGGGACGGCACCCCCATGCCCGCAGATCTCGCCGTCATCGGACTCGGCCATCTCGGCCTCCCCCTCGCCCAGGCGGCCGTGGCCGCCGGGATCGAGACGGTCGGCTACGACAGCGGTCCGGTCACGGACTCCACCCTCACCGCCGCCGAGATCCGCCGCATGTCGGCGGCCGGCTTCCGGGTCACCACCAATCCCGCCGAGCTCGGCCGGGTCCGCACCGCCGTCATCTGCGCGCCCACCCAGCTCGGCGCCGACCGCGCTCTGGACCTCTCCGCGGTCGGCGAGGCCGGCCACGCGCTCGCCGCCCGGCTGCGCGCGCACACCACCGTGATCCTCGAATCCGCCGTGCACCCCGGCGTCACCGAGGACTACCTCCGCCCGATCCTCGAAGCCGGCTCCGGGCTGCGCGCCGGCCGGGACTTCCACCTGGCCTACTCCCCCAGCCGGCTCGACCCGGGCAACCGGACGCACAACGTCTCCAACACCCCCAAGGTGATCGGCGGCCTGACCCCCGCCTGCACCGAGTCCGCGCAGGCCTTCTACGCCCGCCTCACCGAGAAGGTGGTCCGGGCCCGCGGGCTGCGCGAAGCCGAGACGGTGCAGCTCCTGGAGACCAACTACCGGCACGTGAACATCGCCCTCATGAACGAGATGGCGGTGCTCTGCCACGACCTCGGGGTCGACCTGTGGGACGTGATCCGCTGCGCCGAGACCAAGCCCTACGGGTTCCAGGCCTTCCGCCCCGGCCCCGGCGTCGGCGGCCACGGCGTCCCCCTGGACCCCAACTACCTCCCCCACACCACCCGCACCCCGGGCCACCCCCTGCGCATGATCGGTCTGGCGCAGGAGATCAACAACCGGATGCCGCAGTACGTCATCCAGCGGTCCGCCGCCCTGCTGAACGAGCACGGCAAGTCCGCCCGCGGGGCCCGCGTCCTGCTGCTCGGCGTCACGTACAAGCCCGACCTCGCCGACCAGGAGGGCTCCCCGGCCCGCGAGATCGCCAGTCGGCTCCTCGACCTGGGCGCGCTCGTCAGCTACCACGACCCGTACATCACGGGCTGGCGCGTACGGGACCAGCCGGTGCCCCGCGCCGAGTCCCTGTACGAGGCCGCCGCGAACGCCGACCTGACCGTCCTGCTCCAGCACCACCGCACGTACGACCTGCAGGGCCTGGCGGTGAAGGCCCAGCTGCTGCTGGACACCCGGGGCGCCAGCCCGGCGGGCGCCGCGCACCGCCTCTGAGCCCCGGGGGATCCCTCCAGGCGGCCCGGGGGACCCTTCCAGGCGGCCCGCCAGAGCGCGGCCCCACCGGTCCCGTCGCACGCCGGAGGGCCGGCACCCCCAGTGGGGGGGCGGCCCACCCGCGGCGCGCGGGGGGGGCGGGGGCGGGGGGGGGGGGGGGGTGCGCGACCCGGGCCAAGACCCCCAGGGACAACATTAGCTGGGTGTCATAT
>NZ_JBHXRU010000097.1:0-2592 GCF_042716255.1 Streptomyces sp. NPDC058662
GGCCGGGGCCCAGCGCGGTGACCCGCCCCCCGCGCCCCCCCCCCCCCCCCGGGGGGGGGGCCCGCCCCCCGCGCCGCGCGGGGACCGCCCGGCCGCGGCGCCCGCGGCCCACCGCCCCGGCGCGCCACCGCCCCCACCTCCGCCCCACGCGCACTCGCACCCGCACCCGCACCCGCCCGGAATACGACAGTCCGACTACATTCCCCCGCGAGCGGTTGTGTCACCGAAGGTGACCGCCTACCTTCCCCTCATGGGGACACCGCCACGCACCTCCCTCCGGCGCGCGGCCGCATCCACCCTTTTCGCGGCTTTCACCGTGACCGGATGCTCCCCCTCCGCCTCCGCTCCCCCGACCGGCTCGCACGCCCCCGCGCCCGCTCCCGCTCCACCCGCGCGAATCTGCACCACCCTCGTCTCCTACTGGGCCAGGGAGACCCTTCTGGGCACCACCTGGTCCGGCCTCGACTGGGAACAGAAGGGGCTCTCGAACGCCCAGTACGCCATCCACGAGGACGCCGTCGCCGCAGGCCGGGCCGAGGAGGCAACGGCCGGGCGGGCCAAGGCACTTGAGCTGATCGACCGGTACGTCGCCCGGCGCTGCGCGGAGGAGGACGGCGCCACCGGCAGAGCGGCCGCCCCGAGCCCCGCCGAGTGAGCCGGGTCACCGCATTCCCGCACGCCCTGTCCGGCTTCCGGTCCATCCGCCGCCCGTCCGCCGCGGAAGCGAACCGCAGGTCGCAGGCCCTTTGCCCGCTTCGGGAAGATCCACTCCAACGCGCCCCCGCAGCCCCGTCGATCACGCTGCGTAATGGCGGCATCGTACTTAATCGCCCTTTTCCCTGGGGAAATACCACTCGACGGATTGTTTCGGCCACGCGCAGCCACATTCGAAGCAATTCGATCAGCGACAGGACCATGAAGGTCTCAAGCGCCTTAGTTAACTAGGGGATTCTCAACATGCGGACACACGGCAGCGCGGCTAAACGCCCGTTTTGTCCGTACTCTCACCACACATTTTTGGCCTTGGCATAACAAGAGAGTCACATCCTCCTTTCCCCGCTCCCCGCGCTCACCACCTCGGGCCTAGAGTCACGGCCAGTCACCGCGCCGCAGGGCGCGAATCAGCACGGCCGTGTATCTCCCAGTGCGGCCCGGCGGCTCAACGGCACCTCGACAGAGGCGGCCGCGCCAGGGAAAGGAAGAATCGTGCGACACCGTTCTTTGCTCGTTCTCACCACCGTGATCACCACGGGAGCACTGACCCTCACCGCTTGCGGCTCGCGCGACGACGCAGGTTCCAAGGACAACAGCGGCAGCAAGAAGACCGTCGTCGTCATCGGCGTGGACGCCCCGCTCACCGGCTCCCTGTCCGCCCTCGGCCAGGGCATCAAGAACTCTGTCGACCTCGCGGCCAAGACGGCCAACAAGAACAACGAGGTCCCCGGCATCGAGTTCCAGGTCGAGGCCCTCGACGACCAGGCGGTCCCCGCCTCCGGCCAGGCCAACGCCACCAAGCTCGTCGGCAACAAGGACGTCGTCGGCGTCGTCGGCCCCCTGAACTCGGGCGTCGCCCAGCAGATGCAGGGCGTCTTCGCCTCCGCCAACCTCGCCCAGGTCTCCCCCGCCAACACCAACCCGGCACTCAGCCAGGGCGACAACTGGGGCAAGGGCGAATTCAAGCGCCCCTTCGCCACCTACTTCCGCACCGCCGCCACCGACGTCGTCCAGGGCAAGTTCGCCGCCCAGTACCTCTTCAGGGACGCCGGCAAGAAGAAGGTCTTCGTCGTCGACGACAAGCAGACCTACGGCGCCGGCCTCGCCGCGATCTTCTCCGACGAGTTCAAGAAGCTCGGCGGCGAGGTCGTCGGCACCGACCACGTCACCGTGAAGGAGACCGACTTCTCCTCCACCGCCGACAAGGTCAAGTCCTCCGGCGCCGACTCCGTCTACTTCGGCGGCCAGTACCCCGAGGGCGGCCTGCTCGCCGACCAGATCAAGAAGACCGGCGCCAACATCCCCACCATGGGCGGCGACGGCATCCAGGACCCCGCCTTCATCAGCGCCTCCGGTGAGGCCAACGAAGGCGACCTCTCGACCTCCATCGGCTACCCCGTCGAGAAGCTCCCCACCGCCAAGCAGTTCATCGAGGACTACAAGGCCGGCGGCTACAAGGACCCCTACGCCGCCTACGGCGGCTACTCCTACGACGCCGGCTGGGCCGTCGTCCAGGCCGTCAAGGCCGTCGTCGCCGCCAACGGCGGCAAGCTCCCCGCCGACTCCCGCGCCAAGGTCGTCGAGGCCCTCGGCAAGGTCTCCTTCGAAGGCGTGACCGGCAAGGTCGCCTTCGACCAGTACGGCGACACCACCAACAAGCAGCTCACCGTCTACAAGGTCGAGGGCGGCAAGTGGGTCGACGTCAAGAGCGACACCTTCAACGAGTAACCCCCGCACCACCCCGCACCACCCAGCACCACCGCCTGAAATGAACCACACCGCGGGCGGGCGCCAAAACCCGCCAACCGCGCGCTGAGATACCACCCCCGCCACCGCGGGCCCTCGGTGGCCCAACAGGCCCCACCACAGGACCAACGC
>NZ_JBHXRU010000097.1:2602-25037 GCF_042716255.1 Streptomyces sp. NPDC058662
GGCTGGTTTTTGTTTATATGACACGGGCGCGTGGGCCAAAACAGCGCCCTCGCGCGGAGTCTTATCCGACACGCTCATCGGAGGCCCTGCGGTGCACGAACTGCCGCAACAGCTGGCCAACGGCCTGGCCCTCGGTGCTCTCTATGGCCTCATCGCCATCGGGTACACCATGGTCTACGGCATCGTCCAGCTCATCAACTTCGCCCACGGCGAGATATTCATGATCGGTGGCTTCGGCGCCCTCACCGCCTACACCGTTCTCCCGAGTGGGACCTCCCTCCTGGTGGCGATCCCCGTCATGATCGTCGGAGGTGCACTCGCCTCCGTCCTCGTCGCCACCGCAGCCGAACGCTTCGCCTACCGCCCCCTGCGCAGCGCACCCCGGCTGGCCCCCCTCATCACCGCAATCGGCCTCTCGATCGCGCTCCAGCAGCTCGTCTGGCAGTTCTACCCGGACGCCAAGAAGGCCGTCAGCTTCCCCGAATTCAAGGGCAAGGCCTTCCAGCTCACCGACAGCCTCGCGATCCAGCGCGCTGACGCCTTCGTACTCCTCCTCGCCCCCCTCTGCATGCTCGCCCTCGGCGTCTTCGTCTCCAAGAGCCGCAGCGGCCGCGCCATGCAGGCCACCGCGCAGGACCCCGACACCGCCAAGCTCATGGGCATCAACACCGACCGCATCATCGTCATGGCCTTCGCCATCGGTGCCGCGTTCGCCGCCGTCGCAGCCGTCGCATACGGCCTCGACAAGGGCCAGATCAACTTCGAGATGGGCTTCATCCTCGGCCTCAAGGCCTTCACCGCAGCCGTCCTCGGCGGCATCGGCAACATCTACGGAGCCATGGTCGGCGGCGTCGTCCTCGGACTCGCCGAAGCCCTCTCGATCGCCTACATCGAAGAGATACCCGGCATGCAGCAGCTCGGCGGTGGAGCCTGGTCCAACGTCTGGGCGTTCGTACTCCTCATCGTCGTCCTCCTCGTGCGGCCCCAAGGCCTGCTCGGCGAGCGCGTCGCGGATCGGGCGTGAGAACCATGACCACCAACACCACCCCGCAGACCACCGTCACCCAGCAGGGCACCAAGCCCACCGCCCTGCTCTACACGGTCATCGGCGCCAGCCTCATCACCGCAGTCAGCGCCTTCCTCGCCTGGACCTGGGACAGCTCCTTCCCCGGCGACCTGACCTACTACGGCAGCCCCGCGCCCCTCCAGTACCTCACCTTCCTCGGAGCCCTCCTCACCACCGCCTTCGCGCTCTCCGCGCTCGGCACCAAGGGCTTCCGCTGGCTCACCCCCGCCGGCTCCCGCAAGGCCGTCTGGCTCCTGGCCCTCGGCACCTTCGCCACCACCACGTACACCGCCCTCGCGATCATCGTGGAACTCGGCGCACTGGTCGACCTCGAACCCGGCGCCGGCGTAGCCGTCATCGCCTCCGCCATCGCGGCCGCAACCGCCTTCAAAATCCCCGACGACACCCGCAAGGCGACCCCCGCCAAGCAACTGCCGTCCTGGGCCGAAATCCTCATCATCACCGCGGTCTTCGCCATCGGCCTCTTCGTCGTCACCTTCGGCATCGACACCGACGACAAGGAACCCCAGCTCTTCGTCGCCTACCTGATCATCGTCGGCTTCGCAGCCGCCGCACTGCTCAAGGCCGGCCTCATCGACCGCTTCTCCACCATCACGGCCAACAACCGCCAGGTCACCGTCATCGGCACCATGGCCGCCGCCGTCGCGTTCCCGTTCATCCAGCAGAGCGGCGACACGTACACCCTCATCGCGGTCAACATCCTCATCTTCGCGACCGTCGCCCTCGGCCTCAACGTCGTCGTCGGCCTCGCCGGCCTCCTCGACCTCGGCTACGTCGCCTTCCTCGGCGTCGGCGCCTACACCGCGGCCCTCGTCTCCGGAGCCACCTCCTCCGCCTTCGGAATCCAGTTCCCCTTCTGGGCCGCAGTCCTCACCGGCGCTCTCGCCTCCCTCATCTTCGGCGTCGTCATCGGAGCACCCACCCTCCGCCTGCGCGGCGACTACCTCGCCATCGTCACCCTCGGCTTCGGAGAAATCTTCCGCATCGCCATGGGCAACCTCGACGGCGTCTCCGGCCCGAAGATCACCAACGGCCCCAACGGCATCCCCAACATCCCCCACCTCGAATTCTTCGGATTCAACTTCGGGGAAGCACACGTCATCTTCGGCGTCACCCTCGGCGCGTACGCCAACTACTACCTGCTGATGCTGGTCGTCATGGCCTTCGTCATCGTCATCTTCACCCGCGCCGCGAACAGCCGCATCGGCCGCTCCTGGGTCGCCATCCGCGAAGACGAGACCGCCGCCACCGCCATGGGCATCAACGGCTTCAACGTCAAGCTCATCGCCTTCGCCCTCGGCGCCACCCTCGCCGGCCTCGCCGGCACCATCCAGGCCCACGTCAACACCACGGTCGTCCCCGAGAACTACGTCTTCGCCGGCCCCGTGCCCCCGAACTCCGCGTTCCTCCTCGCCGCCGTCATCCTCGGCGGCATGGGCACCGTACGCGGCCCCATCCTCGGCGCCGCACTCCTCTTCCTGATCCCGGCCAAGCTGTCCTTCCTCCAGGACTACCAGCTCCTCGGCTTCGGCATCGCCCTCATCCTGCTCATGCGCTTCCGCCCCGAAGGCCTCATCGCCAACAAGCGCGCGAAGCTTGAGTACCACGACGACACCGCTGACCAGGCCCCCACGGACCTGGCCACCGCCAAGGCGGGGGCGTAACCACCATGACGAACAACACGACCGACACCACCACCCCCGTCGCCCCCACCGGCGAGACCGTCCTCGAAGCCCGCGGCGTCACCATGCGCTTCGGCGGCCTCACCGCCGTACGCTCCGTCGACCTCAAGGTCAACGCCGGCGAAATCGTCGGACTCATCGGCCCCAACGGCGCCGGCAAGACCACCTTCTTCAACTGCCTCACCGGGCTGTACATCCCCACCGAGGGAACCGTCAGCTACAAGGGCACCGTCCTGCCGCCCAAGCCCCACCTCGTCACCAAGGCCGGCATCGCCCGCACCTTCCAGAACATCCGACTCTTCTCCAACATGACCGTCCTGGAGAACGTCCTCGTCGGACGCCACACCCGCACCAAGGAAGGCCTCTGGTCCGCCCTCCTGCGCGGCCCCGGCTTCAAGCGCGCCGAAGCCGCCTCCGAAGCCCGCGCCATGGAACTCCTGGAATTCATCGGCCTGGAGAACAAGGCCCAGCACCTGGCCAAGAACCTCCCCTACGGCGAACAGCGCAAGCTCGAAATCGCCCGCGCCCTCGCCAGCGACCCGGGCCTGCTCCTCCTCGACGAGCCCACCGCCGGCATGAACCCCCAGGAAACCCGCGCCGCCGAAGAACTCATCTTCGCCATCCGCGACATGGGCATCGCCGTCCTCGTCATCGAGCACGACATGCGCTTCATCTTCAACCTCTGCGACCGCGTCGCCTGCCTCGTCCAGGGCGAGAAGCTCATCGAAGGCACCGCCGCCGAAGTCCAGGGCGACGAGCGCGTCATCGCCGCCTACCTCGGCGAGCCCTTCGAAGGCGACCCGGGCGCCGAGGAGGTCGCCGAGGTCGAAGCCGCCGAAGCCGCGGCCGAGGCCGAGACCGGGACCCAGGTCGCGGCCGCCGACACCGAAGCCGACGCAGACGCCGAGGCCGACGCCACCGGAACACCGGCCGCCCCCACCACCGGCACCGCGGACGACGCCCCGGACCAGGCCCCCGACAAGGCTGCCAACACAGCCCCGAACGAGGCCGACAGCACCACCCGCACGGAAGGAGAGACCAAGTGAGCGCACTGCTCCAGGTCCAAGACCTCAAAGTCGCCTACGGCAAGATCGAAGCCGTCAAGGGAATCTCCTTCGAAGTCAACGAAGGCGAAATCGTCTGCCTCGTCGGCACCAACGGCGCCGGCAAGACGACCACCCTGCGCACCCTCTCCGGGCTCCTCAAGCCCAAGAGCGGCACCGTCACCTTCGACGGCCAGCCCCTCGCCAACGTCCCCGCCCACAAGATCGTCGCCATGAAGCTGGCCCACTCCCCCGAGGGCCGCCACATCTTCCCCCGGCTGACCATCACCGAAAACCTCCAGCTCGGCGCGTTCCTGCGCACCGACAAGGAAGGCATCGAGAAGGACATCCAGCGCGCCTACGACCTCTTCCCCATCCTGGGAGAGCGCCGCAAGCAGGCCGCCGGCACCCTCTCGGGCGGCGAACAGCAGATGCTCGCCATGGGCCGCGCACTCATGTGCCAGCCCAAGCTCCTCATGCTGGACGAGCCCTCCATGGGCCTGTCCCCGCTGATGATGCAGAAGATCATGGCGACCATCAAGGAGCTCAAGGCCACGGGCACCACCATCCTGCTGGTCGAGCAGAACGCCCAGGCGGCGCTCTCGCTCTCCGACCACGCACACGTGATGGAGGTCGGCAAGATCGTCCTCTCCGGCACCGGCCAGGACCTCCTCCACAACGAGGACGTCCGCAAGGCCTACCTCGGCGAGGACTGACCCACCGGGTCCGCACACACGTGAGGCCCGCCTCCCCTCGGGGGGAGGCGGGCCTCACTCGTGCGCGGGGCGGCCGATCAGCCGTTGGCCGCGTTCTTCTTCTCCTCGGCGTCCTCGATGACCGCCTCGGCGACCTGCTGCATCGACATCCGCCGGTCCATGGAGGTCTTCTGGATCCACCGGAACGCCGCCGGCTCGGACAGCCCGTACTGGGTCTGCAGCACGCTCTTGGCCCGGTCGACGAGCTTGCGGGTCTCCAACCGGAGCGAGAGGTCCGCGACCTCCTTCTCCAGCGCCTTCAGCTCCGCGAACCGCGACACCGCCATCTCGATGGCGGGCACGACATCGCTCTTGCTGAACGGCTTCACCAGGTACGCCATGGCACCGGCGTCCCGGGCCCGCTCCACCAGGTCGCGCTGCGAGAACGCGGTGAGCATGAGCACGGGGGCGATGGACTCCTCCGCGATCTTCTCGGCCGCGGAGATCCCGTCCAGGACGGGCATCTTCACATCCAGGATCACCAGGTCGGGCCGGTGCTCGCGCGCGAGCTCCACGGCCTTCTGGCCGTCCCCGGCCTCACCGACGACCGAGTACCCCTCCTCTTCGAGCATCTCCTTGAGGTCGAGACGGATGAGCGCCTCGTCCTCGGCGATGACGACGCGGGTCGTCATCGGCGGAACGTGCGACTGGTCGGCGTCGGGCGTGGGCGTCGACTCGTGCTCGGCGGTCACGGGGGCTCCTTGTTGCAAGCGGTTCAGCTCCCCCGAGCCTACCTAGCTCCTGTATGTTTGTGACACGGAGGGTCTTAGGTATCCTTCGTTTCGAAGGGGCCCCGGTAGCCCAGCGGTAGAGGCAATGGATTCAAAACCCATTCAGCGTCGGTTCGAATCCGACTCGGGGTACTTCTTCTTAGTTTCCAAGGTCGCCAAGCGATTGTGCGATCTTCACTCGTCACGGTGAACGAAGCTTCGAATTCCGGTCACCCGGGCGAATCGCGATGAAGCTCCGAACATGGAGCACAATCCTTCGATACGCGAAGAAGCGGTCCTGCTGCTACGCCGTGGCGTGACCAACCGGGTCGTGGCCGAACATCTGGGCATCCCCCGCGGCACCGTCGGCTGGTGGCGGCACGAGGACCGGAAGCGGCGGGGCGAGCGCTACACGAGGCCGACCGACTGCCCGCGCTGTACAGGCCGCGCGGTGGCCTCGGAGGCGTACGCCTACCTCCTGGGCCTCTACCTGGGCGACGGCCACATCGTCTCGAAGTACAAGGAGCACCGCCTCTCCGTCTTCTGCGACGCATCGTGGCCCGGTCTCATCGAAGCCGCACGGGACGCGATGCTGGGCGTCATGCCGCAGCCCAAGGTAGGGCTCCGACGACAGGGGGGATGCGTGGAGGTCAAGTCGTACTCGCACCACTGGCCGTGCCTGTTCCCGCAGCACGGGGCCGGGAAGAAGCACGAGCGGCGCATCGTCCTGGACCACTGGCAGCGGGAGATCGTCGACGCCCATCCGTGGGAGTTCGTACGGGGCTTGATCCACTCCGACGGGTGTCGGACCATCAACTGGACCACCCGGGTCGTCGCCGGGGTCCGCAAGCGGTACGAGTACCCGCGGTACTTCTTCACCAACAGGTCCGAGGACATCACGCACCTGCTGACCGGCACGCTCGACCGGCTCGGGGTCGCGTGGAAGCAGGCCAACGCCTGCAACATCTCCATCGCGCGCAAGGAGTCCGTCGCGCTGATGGACCTGCACATCGGGCCGAAGTACTAGTTACTGCCCTCTGACCAGGCATTTCGGGTGGTGCGGGCTGATTATCCGATGTGACAGCGGCTGCCGGGGCAGTGGATGATGTGGTTTCTCGCCACGGATGCGCGTGCGCCCGACCGGTTGTTGGGGGGAACCGGCCGCAGCACGGCCGCACCCGCACCCGTATCCGAGGCGATTCCACGTCATTTCTGTCGAAGGAACCCTTCTGGTGCGTGCCACACGTACGACGGTCCTGCTCACCGCGGGTCTCGTCACTCTTCTCGGGCTGCCGGCCTCGGCCGTCGCAGCCGAGACACCGTCCAGTCTGTACGTCAACAATTCCGACGGGGCCGGCTGCTCCGACGCCGGGTTGGGGTCCGCGGCGGCTCCGTTCTGCACGATCGGGGCCGCGGCCAAGGTCGTGCGGCCCGGGCAGACCGTGCGGATCAAGCCGGGCAAGGCGTACGCCGAGTCCCTCACGATCGCCCGCTCCGGCGAGCCCGGCAAGCCGATCGCCTTCGTCGCCGACGGTCCCAAGCCGTCCGACCGGGTGGAACTGGGCGCGGAGCGTGCTCTGACCGTCAGCGGTGCCTCGCATGTGGTCCTGCGCGGGCTGCGTGTCGACGGGGGTGCCAGGATCACCGGCTCGACCGCCGTCGAGCTCGACCGGTCTTTCGTCAGCGGTCCGAAGACGGATTCCGTCTCCCTCGTGGTGGACGGCGGGAGCGCGGACGTGCGTGTCACGCGGAGCACCCTGGACACCACGGCGCAGGTCCAGGGCGGTGCGCGCAATACCGTGTTCAGCCGCAATATGCTCTTCGGGTATCCGGCGGCGGCGGTCGTCGCGTCGGACGCGCCGGGTACGGTCGTCACCAACAACGACGTGCATCTGGAGTGTGACTCGGCTCTGTCGTTCGGTGGTGCGTCGACCGGTTCGGCGGTCTTCAACAACCGGATCCGACTCAACATGTCCGTCGCGTGCCCGGCGGGGCCGGAGGGCAAGCGCCGGGGCGTCGTGGTGTCGCAGAGTGCGGTGGCGGGCACCCGTGCCGACTACAACCTGGTCACCGATGTCGCCGCCGCCGGCCGGGTGGCGTACCAGTGGGCCGGTGTGGACCACACGACGCAGGCCGCTTTCACGGCCGCGAGTGGTCAGGGCGCGCACGACATCCTGCGGGAGTCGTTCTGGGGGACGTTCCACTACAACCCCGGGTCTCCCACGGTCGATTCGGGTGATCCGACGGCGCCGGGTGTGCTGGATTCGGACATCGAGGGCATGCCGGTCACGGATGACCCGACGGCGGCCAACACCGGTAGGGGTGGCGGTCACATCGACCGCGGTGCGTACGAGTCGCGGGATTCCTGGGTCGCGAGTGTCATGCTCGGGGTCGACGAGCCGTGGGCGCCCGCGGGGACCGCGGTGAAGGCGACGGCTTCGGTGAAGACCCATTGGGGTAAGCCGGTCTCGTACACGTATGACTTCGGTGACGGGACGGCTCCGGTGACCTCGGCGGGTGCGGCTGAGCACGTGTACGCGTCGCCGTGCGAGTGCGTGGTCAAGGTGACGGCGGCGAGTGGTGTGATGAGGGCCGTCGCCGAGAAGTCGGTGAAGGTGACGGCGGCGACGCCGCTGTCGGCCGGTTTCACGTGGCGCCAGCAGCTGCCGACGGCTGAGGAGCCGTCGGCGTACGTGGCGCCGCTGACCGCCGAGATCGATCCGCGGACCGCGTCGAAGACGCCGTGGCCGGTCCAGTATCTGACGGTGGACTTCGGTGACGGCACGTCCGAGGCCCGGAGCGGCCTGGAGGTGGTGCCGCATGTGTACGGCAAGCCGGGCGAGTACAAGGTGTCGGTGACGGTCCTGGACGTCAAGGGTGGTACCTCGACGGTCAGCCAGACGGTGAAGGTGGCGTACAGGCCGTCCGGGTTCGTTGCTGTCGCTCCGAAGCGTGTGCTGGACACCCGTAGCCCGTACAAGCCGGTGCAGGGTGGTACGGCGGTTCTGGTGGATGTGCCGATCGTGGTGGAGGGCTCGGGCGGGTACCACTCGGGTGGTGCGTCCGCGGCGGTGCTGAACGTGACGGTGACGGGGGCGACGGAGGACACGCACCTGAGTGTGTGGCCCAGTGGCCAGCCGCGTCCGGTGACATCGAACGTGAACGTGCGGGCGGGTGGTACCTCGTCGAATACGGTGACTGTGCCGCTGGGTGTCGCCAGTTCGGTGCTGGCGCAGCTGAATTCCGGTACGGCATCGGTGATCGTGGACTTCGTGGGCTACTACCGGCCGAACGCGGGTGAGCGGTTCACTCCGATCGCTCCGACGCGGCTGGCGGACACCCGGGTGTCGGGTGCGCCGCTGACGCACGTGCAGGCGGTCAAGGTGGCGGGTGTGAACGGGATTCCGGCGGATGCCAGTGCTGTGGCGTTGAATCTGACGAGCACCGGTTCGACGGAGAACAGCCACGTGATCGCGTATGCGGACCGGTTGGAGCGTCCGTCGACGTCGAATCTGAATCCGGAGCCGGGTAAGGACAAGTCCAACCAGGCGATTGTGCCGGTCGGTTCGGACGGGACGATTCTCCTGTACACGAACACGGGGTCGACGCATCTGATCGTCGATGCGGTGGGTTACTACACCAAGTCCGGCAAGGCGCTGTTCACGCCGGTCGTTCCGCAGCGTCTGGGTGACACGCGTGCTACGGGGAAGCTGAGTCCGGGGGCGACGGCGACGGTGGGTGGCGTGCCGGCGGGCGCGGTCGGCGCGGCGCTGAATGTCACGGCGACGGAGTCGACGGGTGCCGGGTTCCTGACGGTGTTCGCGCAGGGTGGTGCCCGGCCGACGGCGAGCAGTCTGCAGACGCGTGTGGGTGAGACAATTCCCAACCATGTGACCTCGCCGGTGAACGCCGGCCGGGTGGACGTCTGGAACAGTTACGGCGGCAGCACGCATGTGATCACGGATCTGCTGGGGTATTTCGCCCCGTAGGAGCGCGGAGGGTTTGCGCCGGGAGCCCCGGTCGCCGCTTGTGCGGTGGCCGGGGCTTCGTGCTGTGGTCGTGCCGTGTCGGTGGGGGCTCGACGTAGGTTGGGGTGTGGGTATTCGGATGTGGAGAGTGGGGATCTCGGGATGAGTGAGAAGGCGCGGAGGTTGTTCGAGGCGTTGGATCTGAACGCGGACGGGGAGCTGACCCGGTTCGAGGTGATCTCGGCGCTGCGTGCGAAGGGGCCGACGTTGGCGGCGCGGGGTGATCTGCCGTTTTGGGGTGTGGGTGATGCGGAGGCGTCGTCGGCGTTGTTCGATGCGGCGGATCAGAACGGGGACGCGGTGTTGTCGTTCGAGGAGTTCGCGGCGGTGGTGGACCGCCGGTTCGGCTGGTAGGCGCCGCCGCCGGTCGGGAGGGGGGTGGTCGGTGGTTTCAGCCGATGACGGTATGCAGCTCTTCCACGAATTGGCGGCATGAGTGGTATCGGTCGCCGGGGCTTTTGGACAGGGCGGTTCGCATGACGTGGTCGGCCTGCGGCGTGATGTCGGGGCGCCGTTGGGACAGGCGGGGCGGCTCGTCGTACTGGTGTGCTGACAGCTGTGCCGGGTCTCCGTCTCGGAGGAAGACTGGTTCACCGGTGAGGGTTTCGTGGACGGTGCAGGCCAGGGCGTACACGTCGGCGGCACCGTTGACGGGGTCTCCGGTTATCTGCTCTGGTGCCATGCAGCCGAGCGTGCCGGTGAACGGTCCTATGCTGGTGAAGTTGTCGGTGAGAGCCGGTCTGTCGATGCCGAATCCGGCGAGGTAGGCGTAGTCGGGATGTTCGGCGCTGCTGCTCCTGATGACCAGGATGCTGCCCGGATGGACGTTTTTGTGCACCAGGCCGCGTGCGTGTGCGGAGTCGATGGCGGATGCGAGATGGCCGGCTATGCGCATCGAGGCCGCTACGGACAGCGGGCCGTCTCGGGCCAGAAGCGCCTCCAGGTCCAGTCCAGCGATGTAGCGCATGGCGATGTAGAGGATTCCGCTGTCTTCTCCGACGTCGAATATCGGGGCAATGTGCGGGTGGTCGATCGAGGAAGCAAGCCGGGAGTCGCGGATGAAATTCTGGCTGAGGATTTCATTGCGGGCGATGTCGGGATCCAGTAGTTTCAGCGCGACCTTGCGGTCCAGCCTGATGTCTCTGGCGATACAGACGACTCCTGATGGTCCCCTGCCGATCTCGCGCTGCAACTCATAGCCTGCGAGTTGCAGTCCGGCCGGGTGCGGGAGGCCCTGACGCACTTCCCCGCCCTCCGACGTGCTCGACATCAGACACCGTCCTCGCCCGGCTGTCGTCGGGGTCGACTCACAGCGGTCCCTGCTTTCAGGCTAGCCCGTGACGACGGGGTCGTCCATCCGGGAAACAGCACCACTGGCTGCTTTTCAGTAGGTCATGCTTCAATGCTGCAACCGGAATCGGCGTTGCTGAGGAAAGCGTTCTTGCTCAGGATCGAGGAAATCGATCAAGTCCATCAGAGCGACTTGCAGATCGACGACGCGTGGATGCCTTCCCTCAAGCGAAGCCAGTTGGGCGACACTGTCGGACAGGCGTGTAAACCAGGCGGCGAACCGGCGGTCCGATTCCAGCTGTGAGCAGAACTCGGCATATCCGATACAGCTGGCGGCGTCTCTGTCGTCCGTGATGACGAGTTCTCCGATTCCTCTCTGGTCACTACGGAACAGTTGAAGATGCGTGTCGGCATAGGTGTCGTCGTTGAGAACGTTGCTAATGCGGGCGAGGAGCGTCACGATGTGACGGTTGGCCTCTCGGTTGCCGAGATCGAGGAAGTAGATGCGGCGCCTGAGAATTTCGACCCATCCGAGGTATTCAGCGAGCACGTAAAGGGTGCTGCGAACCGCGTACAGTTGTTCGTGCGGTTGCACGAAATGCACGCGTAGAAATCCTTGTCCCGCGATGTTGTACAGGCGGGACTGGAGATCGAAGGCAGCCCAGAGCAGCGGGTCGCGGTACCGGCCCATGGCGTCCTGCCGCTCCAGATCGCGAAGAGTCTCGGCGGCCTGTCGCTCCAACTCGTTTTTGAGGAGTGCGCTTTTCCTGTTTGCCTGTGCGCTGTACGTCACGCTGACCAGGGCCACGAGGCCTGACAGGAAGGCCACGATCAGTTCCGTCCGCATGGCTTCACTTCAAGCGGATGGAAGGTTCGGACGGCATGGCTGATCCACTGGGCGGCCGAGCCTGCTCGCAGAGCGAGGACGGTCGCTGATCATTCATCGTGGTTGCTCCTGTGCTCGGCCGGAGGACGGCTACCACGGCAGGATCCTGATCTACCGAAGTGCCATGATGCCGGGCGGGCGAGGACGACCGCCGTGTGCGACGGGCCGGGCCGCCGCGGGTGTCCCGCGCGTTCACTCGCACGGGTCAGCCCTGCGGCGCCTCATGTGCGGTCCGCCCTTGAACTGCGCCGCGGTGCCTTTGGGCACCCGTGAGGAGACCGGCGGCCCGGCCGGCCGCGTGCGCGGGGAGTCGCGTGACGGCGGGCGGCCGGCGGGCTCGGAGGGGGCGTCGGTCAGCGGACGGCGTCGCCGATGTGGTGGATGCGGACGAGGTTGGTGGAGCCGGTGACGCCGGGGGGTGAGCCGGCGGTGATGACTACGACGTCGCCGGGGACGCAGCGGCCGATGCGCAGGAGTTGTTCTTCGACTTGGTCGACCATGGCGTCGGTGGAGTCGACGTGGGGGCCGAGGAAGGTTTCGACGCCCCAGGTGAGGTTGAGTTGGGAGCGGGTGGCGGGGTCGGGGGTGAAGGCGAGGAGGGGGATGGGTGAGCGGTAGCGGGAGAGGCGGCGGACGGTGTCGCCGCTCTGGGTGAAGGCGACGAGGAATTTGGCGTCGAGGAAGTCGCCCATTTCGGCGGCGGCGCGGGCGACGGCTCCGCCTTGGGTGCGGGGTTTGTTGCGTTCGGTGAGTGGGGGGAGGCCTTTGGCGAGGATGTCTTCTTCGGCGGCTTCGACGATGCGGGACATGGTGCGGACGGTTTCGATGGGGTATTTGCCGACGCTGGTTTCGCCGGAGAGCATGACGGCGTCGGTGCCGTCGATGACGGCGTTGGCGACGTCAGAGGCTTCGGCGCGGGTGGGTCGGGAGTTGTCGATCATCGAGTCGAGCATCTGGGTGGCGACGATGACGGGTTTGGCGTTGCGCTTGGCGAGTTTGACGGCGCGCTTTTGGACGATGGGGACGTGTTCGAGGGGCATTTCGACGCCGAGGTCGCCGCGGGCGACCATGATGCCGTCGAAGGCGGCGACGATGGCGTCGATGTTCTCGACGGCCTGAGGCTTTTCGATCTTGGCGATGACGGGGAGGCGGCGGCCTTCCTCGTCCATGATGCGGTGGACGTCGTCGATGTCGTGGCCGCTGCGTACGAAGGACAGGGCGATGACGTCGGCGCCGATGCGCAGGGCCCAGCGGAGGTCTTCGATGTCTTTTTCGGAGAGGGCGGGGACGGAGACGGCGACGCCGGGGAGGTTGAGGCCCTTGTGGTCGGAGACCATGCCGCCTTCGACGACGGTGGTGTGGACGCGGGGGCCGTCGACGGCGGTGACTTCGAGGGTGACGCGGCCGTCGTCGACGAGGATGCGTTCGCCGGTGGTGACGTCGTCGGCGAGTCCCTTGTAGGTGGTGCCGCAGGTGTGGCGGTCGCCTTCGTGGTCGTCGACGGTGATGGTGAACTCGTCGCCGCGTTCGAGTAGTACGGGGCCTTCGCGGAAGCGGCCGAGGCGGATCTTCGGGCCTTGAAGGTCGGCGAGGATGCCGACGCTGCGGCCGGTCTCGTCGGAGGCCTTGCGTACGCGCTGGTAGCGCTCTTCGTGTTCGGCGTAGGTGCCGTGGCTGAGATTGAAGCGGGCGATGTCCATTCCGGCTTCGACCAGGGCTTTGATCTGGTCGTATGAGTCGGTGGCGGGGCCCAGGGTACATACGATTTTCGCTCGGCGCATGAGGCGAGCGTATTCCCCTACCAGGCAGTAGGAAATTGGTTCCGGGTGACCACTCAACAACCGTTGGGCAAAAGCTTGTTGACAATTGTTGAATGTGCACGGGGGTGCTCTGATGAGCACCCCCGGGGCACCGTTCTCGGGGTCTGTCAGAGGCGCGCCGGCAGCGCGTCAGAGCTGCGTCAGAGCTGCGGCGGGGTCATGGTGAAGCGGGCGTTCACCTGGGCGTAGACGGTCTGGCGCTGGGGTTCGAGGTCGAGGGGCGGGGCTCCGGCGTCCTCGGCGGTGCTGAAGGCCATGGTGCGCAGTCCGGAGCCGGGGCCGGCCTCGAAGGGGACGGCGTTCTCGGCGCCGAGGTCGGCGAGCTCGACGAGGGCGGCGAGGCGGGCGCCGAGGGCCTCGGCGTACTCGCGGGCGCGCTGGACGGCTTCGAGGACGGCTTGGCGGCGGGCCTGGCCATGGGCGGGCGAGGTGGGGCGCAGGGCCCACCAGGGGCCGTCGACCTGGGTGAGGTCGAGGTCGGCGAGTCGGGTGGTGAGTTCGCCGAGGGTGGTGAAGTCGTTGAGTTCGGCGGTGAGATGGACGCGTCCGTGGTAGGCGCGGACGCGTTCGCCGCGGCCGTGGCGGGTGAGTTCGGGGGTGATGGAGAAGGAGCCCGTCTCCAGCTTCTCCACGGGGTCGCCGTAGCTCTTGATGAGGTCGAGGACGGTGTTGTTGCGGCGGGTGAGGTCGTCGAGGGCGGTGCGCCGGTCGGTGCCGCGGGCGCTGACGGTGATGCCGATGCGGGCGATCTCGGGGTCGACTTCGATGCGGGCTTCGCCGCGGACGGCGACGCGCGGGACTTCGGGGGTTCCGTAGGGCTGGGGCGATGCGTCCTGAGTCATGTCCTCACTGTCGCACTGTCACTCGTACGGGGTCGGTCATCGGATCGAAACCTGGTGGGGGTGTTGCGGCGTGTGACCGATGGGTCAAAATCTACGCGCGTTGTCCGCACGGGCAGTTACGCCTCACAAGGGAGTTGGCATGGCGTTCGACCGCAGGACGTTTCTTGGGACCACGGCCGCGACGGGTGCGGCGGTGGCGCTGACGGGGGCCGCGAGTGCCCCGGCGGCGGCCGCGCCGGCGGCGCGCGGGCGCGGGCCGCGGACGTACTCGTTCACAGTGATGGGCACGACCGACCTGCACGGGAACGTGTTCAACTGGGACTACTTCACGGACCGGGAGTTCGACGACAAGGCGCACAACGATGTCGGTCTCGCGAAGATATCCACCCTGGTGGAGCAGGTGCGGGCGGAGAAGGGGCGGTGCAACACGCTGCTGATCGACGCGGGCGACACGATCCAGGGCACGCAGTTGTCGTACTACTACGCGAAGGTGGACCCGATCACCGCGCGGCGGGGTCCGGTGCACCCGATGGCGCAGGCGATGAACGCGATCGGGTACGACGCGGCGGCGCTGGGGAACCACGAGTTCAACTACGGCATCCCCGTGCTGCGCGCGTTCGAGGAGCAGTGCGATTTTCCGCTGCTGGGGGCGAACGCGCTGGACGCGAAGACGTTGCGGCCGGCGTTCGCGCCGTACAGCATGCACCGGTTGCGGACTCCGCACGGGCCGGATGTGAAGGTGGCGGTGCTGGGGTTGACGAACCCGGGGATCGCGCTGTGGGACAAGGCGAACGTGCAGGGGAGGATGACGTTCCCGGGCCTGGAGGAGCAGGCGGCGAAGTACGTGCCGAGGCTGCGTTCGCTGGGTGCGGACGTGGTGATCGTGTCGGCGCACTCCGGTTCGAGCGGGACGTCCTCGTACGGGGACCAGCTGCCGTACGTGGAGAACGCGGCGGCGCTGGTGGCGGAGCAGGTGCCGGGGATCGACGCGATTCTGGTGGGTCACGCGCACACGGAGATCGCCGAGTACCGGGTCGCGAACCGGGCGACGGGCAAGGAGGTGGTGCTGTCGGAGCCGTTGAAGTGGGGTCAGCGGCTGACCTTGCTCGACTTCGAGCTGACGTGGGAGCGGGGTCGCTGGTCGGTGGCGAAGGTGTCGGCGAAGGTGCTGAACTCCAACACGGTCGCCGAGGATCCGAAGATCACGCGGCTGCTGTCGGACGAGCACCGCGAGGTCGTGGCGTACGTGAACCAGGTGATCGGGACCTCGACGCGGGTGATGTCCTCGGCGGAGGGGCCGGTCAAGGATGTGCCGATCATCGATCTGATCAACCACGTGCAGGCGGAGACGGTGCGGGCGGCGCTGGCGGGGGGCGAGTGGGCTGCGCTGCCGGTGCTGTCGCAGGCGTCCTGCTTCTCGCGGACGGCGGCGATCCCGGCGGGGCAGGTGACGATCCGGGACGCGGCGGGTCTGTACCCGTTCGAGAACACCTTGGAGGCGCGGCTGCTGACCGGGGCGCAGCTGAAGGACTATCTGGAGTACTCGGCGCGGTACTTCGTGCGGACCGCGCCGGGTGAGGTGGTGGATCCGGCGAGGTTGACGAACGCGGAGGGCATCCCGGACTACAACTACGACGCGGTGTACGGCCTCACGTACGACATCGATATCTCGCGGCCCGTGGGTGAGCGGATCACGGGGCTGTCCTTCCGGGGGGCCGCGGTGGATCCGGCGGCGCGGTTCGTGCTGGCGGTGAACAACTACCGGGCCTCGGGTGGGGGGAACTTCCCGCATGTGCCGCAGGCCCGGCAGGTGTGGGCTGATTCGGACGAGATCCGGAACACGATCATCGGGTGGGTGAAGGCGAAGGGCACGGTGGATCCCGCGGAGTTCGCGTCGGTGGACTGGCGGCTGACGCGGGATGCCGTGCCGGTGTTCTAGGGCGCCCTGCCGGTGGGGGGTGGCGGGGGGGGTTACGGGTGGTCGACCAGGGGGAGCAGTTCGCCGGCGGGTTGCGGGCGGGTGTGCTCCCTCTGTTCGAGGCCGAAGGTGGTGAAGGCGGTGCGGGTGGGCAGGGGGTAGGGCTCCTTGCCCGTCAGGGTGTTCAGGATGGCGGCGCTGCGCCAGGCGGCGAGGCCGAGGTCGGGGGCCCCGACGCCGTGGGTGTGGCGTTCGCCGTTCTGGACGTAGACGCTGCCGGTGACGGCCGGGTCCGTGACCATGCGGTAGTGGTCGTCGATGCGGGGGCGGCCGGAGGAGTCCGTGCGCAGGTACGGGTCGAGGCCGGCGAGGAGTCGGCCGAGGGGGCGTTCGCGGTAGCCGGTGGCGAGGACGACGGCGTCGGTGGTGAGGCGGGAGCGGGCGCCCTGGTCGGTGTGTTCGAGGTGGAGTTCCACCTTGGTGGTGGCGACGCGGCCGGCGGTGCGGACGGTCACGCCGGGGGTGAGGACGGCGTCGGGCCAGCCGCCGTGCAGGGTGCGGCGGTAGAGCTCGTCGTGGATGGCGGCGATGGTGTCGGCGTCGATGCCTTTGTGGAGCTGCCATTGGGAGGGGACGAGCCGGTCCCGGACGGGTTCGCTGAGGGAGTGGAAGTAGCGGGTGTAGTCGGGGGTGAAGTGTTCGAGGCCCAGCTTGGAGTACTCCATGGGGGCGAAGGCGGGGCTGCGTGCGAGCCAGGTGAGGCGTTCGCGGCCGGCGGGGCGGGCGCGTAGCAGGTCGAGGAAGACCTCGGCGCCGGACTGGCCCGATCCGATGACGGTGACGTGTTCGGCGCCGAGGATCCGCTCGCGGTTGTCGAGGTAGTCGGCGGAGTGGATCACGGGGACGGTGGGGGCTTCCGCGAGGGGGCGCAGGGGTTCGGGGATGTAGGGGGCTGTGCCGATGCCGAGGGCGAGGTTGCGGGCCCAGGTGCGGCCGAGGGCTTGGGCTTCGCCGTCGGCGTCGAGTTGGGTGTAGTCGACTTCGAAGAGGTCGTGCTCGGGGTTCCAGCGGACGGAGTCGACCTGGTGGCCGAAGTGGAGGCCGGGGATGCGGGCGGCGGCCCAGCGGCAGTAGGCGTCGTACTCGGCGCGCTGGATGTGGAACTGCTCGGCGAAGTAGAAGGGGAACAGGCGGTCCTTGTGCCTGAGGTAGCTGAGGAAGCTGAGCGGGTTGGCGGGGTCCGCGAGGGTGACGAGGTCGGCGAGGAAGGGGACTTGGAGGGTGGCGCCGTCGAGGAGGAGTCCGGGGTGCCAGCGGAAGTCGCGGCGCTGGTCGTAGAAGGCGGTGGAGAGTTCGCCGGCGCCCAGTCGCGGCAGGCCGTGGGTGAGGGCCGCGAGGGAGAGGTTGAAGGGGCCGATGCCGATCCCGACGAGGTCATGGGGTGCTTCGAGGTGTGCGGACATCGGCCGGTGCCGCCTTTCAGGAGGGTGTGGAGGCCAGGAGGGTGACGAGGGCGCGCAGGTCCGCCGTCGTGGTGTGGGGGTTGAGCAGGGTGGCTTTGAGCCAGAGGCGGCCGTCGGCGCGGGTGCGGCCGAGGACGGCGCGGCCTTGGTGGAGGAGGGTGCGCCGCAGGGCGGCGACCTGCTCGTCGTCGGCGTGGGTGGGCCGGAAGAGGACGGTGCTGATGGTGGGCGGGGCGTGGAGTTCGAAGCCGGGGTGGGCGTCGAGGAGGTGGGCGAGGTGGTGGGCGGTCTCGCAGGTGCGGTCGATGAGGTGGGCGAGACCGTCGCGGCCGAGGGCGCGCAGGGTGACGGCGATCTTGAGGGCGTCGGGGCGGCGGGTGGTGCGCAGGGAGCGGCCGAGGAGGTCGGGGAGTCCGGCTTCGGTGTCGTCGGTGGCGTTGAGGTAGTCGGCCTGGTGGGCGAGGGGGGCCAGTAGGGCGTTGTCGGGGACGGCGAGGAGTCCGGCGGCGACGGGCTGCCAGCCGAGTTTGTGCAGGTCGAGGGTGAGGGATTGGGCGCGGCCGAGGCCGCTGACCTGGTCGCGGTGGCGGGGGCTGAGGGCGAGGAGGCCGCCGTACGCGGCGTCGATGTGGAGGTCGGCGCCGTGGTGGGCGCAGAGGTCGGCGATGGGGTGGAGCGGGTCGATGAGTCCGGCGTCGGTGGTGCCGGCGGTGGTGGTGACGAGGACGGGGCCGGGGGTGCGGGCCAGGGCCTCGGCGAGGCGGGCGGGGTCGAGGGTGCCGGTGGGGGTGGGGAGGGCTGTGGCCGGGGGGAGGCCGAGGAGCCAGGCGGCGCGGGGGACGGAGTGGTGGGCGTTGGCTCCGTGGAGGACGGTGAGGCGGGGTCCGTGGCGTTCGCGGGCGAGGAGGAGGGCGAGTTGGTTGGCCTCGGTGCCGCCGGTGGTGACGAGGGCGTCGGCGTGGGGGGTGTCGTAGAACTCGGCGGCGAGGGCGCGGGTGAGGAGGGCTTCCGCGGCGGAGGCGGCGGGGGCCTGGTCCCAGGAGTCGAGGGAGGGGTTGAGGGCGCTGGCGGCGAGGTCGGCGGCGGCCGCGACGGCGAGGGGCGGGCCGTGCAGGTGGGCGGCGCAGTGGGGGTCCGCGGGGTCGGCGGCGCCGGCGGCGAGGGCGTGCACGAGGGTGCGCAGGGCCTCGTGTGCGCCGGTGCCGCGGGCGGGTAGTACGTCGGCGAACGCGGCCCGGGTGCGGGCGGTGACGGTGTCGGGGCCGCCGGCGGGGAGGGGGCCGCCGCGGGTGCGGGCGCCGGAGCGGAGGGCGTCGAGGACGGTGTCGAGGAGGGGCCGCAGGGCGTCGGCGCCGTGGGTGCCGCCGGCGAGGGGCGGCGGCGCTGCGGCGTGGGGGCCGGGCGGCGCTGTCATCGGGTCCTCCGGGGGCCGGGCGGGGCGGAACGGTACGCCCGGCCCGACCAGTACAACGATCCGACCCGAATGGGGTAACCGCCGGGGTTTGTCCGAACTCCGGGCGGACCTGTCTCCCGCCGGACCCGCCCCGGCCCCGTGCCCGGGAGGGGGGGGTGGGGTGGGGCGGGGCCGTGTCGGGGTGGGGTCAGGGGGTGCGGACGCGCAGGGCGCGGGACAGGTCGTCGAGTTGGTCGACGAGCTTGCGTCGCAGCAGCGGGAGGATGTCGGGGTCCGCGAGGCAGGCGTGGCCGGCCCTGAGGTTGTCCTCGTCGACCGCGTGGGCGGGGAACGCCCAGCGGCCCGCGGCCTCGGCGATGGCCGGGCCGCGGCGGGCGCCGAGGGCTACGGCGTCCGGGTAGAACCGCGGTACGTACTCCCGTACGAGTTCGGCCTGTTCGGGTTGCCAGAACCCTTGGGCGGCGGCGCTGAACAGGTAGTTGGAGAGGCTGTCGTCGTGGAAGAGCCGCTCCCAGGCCGCGGCCTTGGCCTCGGCCGTCGGCAGCGCGGCCCGGCAGCGGGCGGCGCCCTCCTCGCCGGTGGCGCTCGGGTCGGCGGCGAGGGCCGCGTCGATCTCGGCCTCCCCGACGGCGCCGAGCACGCTGAGCCGGGCCAGGATCCGCCAGCGCAGTTCGGGGTCGAGGGCGGGGCCGCCGGGGACGGTGCTGTCGGCGAGCCAGCCGGCGAGGGCGTCGGGTGTGGTGGCGCTGTCGACGAGGGAGCGTACGGCGGCCAGCCGCAGGCCCGGGTCGGAGCCGTCCTCGGTGCGCCGCAGCAGGTCCCGGGCGACGGAGGTGAGGGTGGCGAGGGCGTCGTGCCGCTCCTCGGGGGCCACGTAGCGTACGGCGACCTGGGTGCGGGCGAAGGTCAGGACGCCCTGGACGATGGCGAGGTCGTGTTCCTCGGGCAGGTGGGCCCCTACGGTCGCCAGGTAGTCCCGGGGGTCGAGCTCGCCGTCGCGGACCATGTCGCGCAGGGAGTTCCACACGACGGCGCGGGTGAGGGGGTCGGGGATGCCGGAGAGTGTGCGCAGCGCGGTGTCGAGGGAGGTCTCGTCGAGGCGGACCTTGGCGTAGGTGAGGTCGCCGTCGTTGAGGACGAGGAGGTCGGGGCGGGGGCCGCTCACGGAGAGGACCTCGTCGGAAGGGACGTCGAGGTGGAGGAGTTCGCCGCGTTCCAGGAACTGTCCGCTGCCGGGTTCGCGGTGGTGGACGCCGACGGCGATGCGGTGGGGGCGGCTGCCCTTGCGGTCGACGGTGAGGGTCCAGCCGTCGGCGCTCTCCTCGATCCTCGGGGTGAGGGTGTCGATGCCGGTGGTGCGCAGCCAGGCCTCGGCCCAGGTGTGGACGTCGCGTTCGGTGTGGGCGGCGAGGGAGTCCACGAAGTCGGCGAGTGAGGCGTTGGCGAACTTGTGGCGGGCGAAGTGGGTGTTGATGCCGGCGAGGAAGTCCTTCTCGCCGAGCCAGGCGACGAGTTGGCGCAGGGCGGAGGCGCCCTTGGCGTAGGAGATCCCGTCGAAGTTGAGGAGTGCGGAGGCGGTGTCGGGGACGTCGTCGGGGTCGGGGGCGACGGGGTGGGTGGAGGGGCGCTGGTCGGCGTCGTAGCCCCAGGCTTTGCGGGCGACGCCGAATTCGGTCCAGGTTCCGGTGAAGCGGGTGGCTTCGGTGAGGGTCTGGTATCCCATGTACTCGGCGAAGGACTCGTTGAGCCAGATGTCGTCGAACCAGCGGAGGGTGACGAGGTCGCCGAACCACATGTGGGCCATCTCGTGGGCGATGACCATGGCGCGGGTCTGGCGTTCGGTGTCGGTGACGGCGGAGCGGTAGATGAACTCGTCGCGGAAGGTGACGAGTCCGGGGTTCTCCATGGCGCCGGCGTTGAACTCGGGTACGAAGGCCTGGTCGTAGGAGTCGAAGGGGTAGGGCTCGGAGAACTTCTCGTGGTAGCGGTCGAAGCAGTCGGTGGTGACGGAGAGGATTTCGGCGGCGTCCGCGTCGAGGTGGGGGGCGAGGGAGCGGCGGCAGTGGATGCCGAAGGGCAGTCCGGCGTGCTCGGTGCGCACGCTGTGCCAGGGGCCGGCGGCGACGGCGGCGAGGTAGGTGGAGATGACGGGGGTGGCGGCGGAGGTCCAGATGCCGGCGCCGTCCGTGTCGCGGTGGCCGGTGCGGGTGGTGATGCCGTTGGCGAGGACGGTCCAGTGCGCGGGGGCGGTGACGGTGAACTCGAAGACGGCCTTGAGGTCGGGCTGGTCGAAGGCGGGGAAGACCCGCTGGACGTCGTCCATGAACATCTGGCTGTAGACGTACGTCTCCCCGTCGGCGGGGTCGGTGAAGCGGTGCAGGCCCTCGCCGGTGCGGGAGTAGCGCATGCGGGTGTGGACGCGCAGTTCGTGGGGGCCCTCGGTGAGGCCGTGGAGGGGGAGGCGGTTGTCCTGGAGGGCGGTGAGGGGGACCGGGTGGCCGTCCAGGGTCGCCGAGTGCACCCGCTCCGGCTTCAGCTCGACGAAGGTGTCACCTGTGGTTCGGGCGGTGAAGCGGATGGCCGCGGTGGAGTCGAAGGTGTCGTCGTCGGCGCCGGTGAGGTCGAGGGCGACGGCGTAGTGGTGGACGTCGATGAGCTGGGCTCGGAGCTGCGCTTCGTTGCGCGTGAGTGCGGGCATGCGGCCATGCTGCCTCACGGGGCGGCCGGGGCGGCGGGTCGTTCCCGCGAGGGCGGGGCGTTCCCGCGGGGGCGGGGTACGGGCGCGCCGGAGGCGGAGCGGGGCGGGATGTGGTGCGGGCGCGGTGGGGGCGGGTGCGGGCGCGCCGGGGGCGGGGTGCGGCGGGGCGGGTGCGGCGGGGACGCGGCGCGGTGGGGCGGTCGCGGCGCGGTGGGGCAGGAACGCCGTGCGGTGGGGCGGTCGCGGCGCGGTGGGGCAGGAACGCCGTGCGGTGGGGCGGTCGCGGCGGGGTGGGGCGGGGACGCGGCGCGGTGGGGGGCGTCGGCGTCGGGCGGGGGCTACTCCTCGCCGGCGGCGATGGTCTCGTGGTGACGGATGACCTCGGCGATGATGAAGTTGAGGAGCTTCTCGGCGAAGGCCGGGTCGAGTTTGGCGTTCTCGGCGAGCTGCCGCAGGCGGGCGATCTGGCTGGCCTCGCGGCTCGGGTCGGCGGGCGGCAGCTGGTGCCTGGCCTTGAGGTGGCCGACCTGCTGGGTGCACTTGAAGCGTTCGGCGAGCATGTGGACCACGGCCGCGTCGATGTTGTCGATGCTGGCCCGCAGGCGGGCCAGTTCGGCGGTGACGCTCTCGTCGATGGCGCCGGCCGGGGTGCCCGTACCGGTGCCGGCGCCGCTGTCGGTGTCGCTGGTGTTCATGGTCCCCGAGAATACGTGGCGGGTGCGGGGGGTTCCTCGACCGGCCGGTCCGTGAGACGAGCCGGGGCGCTCCCGCGCGGGCCGCGGCCGACGGGGGCCGCGGC
>NZ_JBHXRU010000098.1:0-24885 GCF_042716255.1 Streptomyces sp. NPDC058662
GTCGGCGGCAGCCCGGCTGCTGCCGCCCGCGACCGGCGCGGGCGCGTCGGGCCGGGCGGGCGGCGCGACCGCCCCGGGGCCGGTGGGCGGCGCCGCCCACCGGGTGACCGCCGGTGTCGCGGACCCCGTCCGGACCCTGGCCGAACTGCCCGCGGCCTGGGAGCACGCGAGCGCCGCGGCGCGGGCGGCCCTCGCGCAGCCCCGGCTCGGACCGGTGGCCCGCTGGTCGGAGATCGGTCCGTACCGGCTGCTGGCGGCCCTGTCCGCCGACCCGGTGGACGACCCGGCGGCCCGTACCCTGCTCACCCCGCCCCACCGCGAACTGGCCCGCACCGCGGAGGTGTTCCTGGACTGCGCCGGCCAGGCGGGCCGCGCGGCGGCGGCTCTGGGCGTGCACCGCCAGACCCTGTACTACCGCCTCAACCGGGTGGAGCAGCTGACCGGCCTCGACCTCGACGAGGGCGAGGACCGCCTGCTCCTCCACATGGCGCTCAAGGCCTCCCGCCTGCACGGCTGATCCCGCCGGTCACCTCCGGGGGGCGGCCGACCGGGAACGGGCCGGCGGGTGCGGCCGAACGGCGCAACGGCGGTACCGCCGAACGGCCCCACGCGAAAGGGCCCGGGGTGTCCCCGGGCCCTTTCGCCTGTCTCACACGGATCAGCCGAGGCTGACCGTACGCGCCGAGACGGCGCCGATCTCGGCGGAGATGTCCGCGAGGACACCGGCCGGCACCTCGGCGTCGACCGTCAGCACGGCGAGCGCCTCGCCGTGCTCCTCCGCTCGGGCGACCTGCATGCCCGCGATGTTCAGGCCGGCCTCGCCCAGCACCCGTCCGACCGCGCCGACCACGCCCGGGCGGTCGGTGTAGCGCAGCACGACCATGTAGTCGGCGAGGGCCAGGTCCACGTCGTACTCGCCGACGCCGACGATCTTCTGGAGGTGCTTCGGACCCGCCAGCGTGCCCGAGACCGAGACCTCCTGGCCGTCCGACAGGGTGCCGCGGACGGTCACCACGTTGCGGTGGTCCGGGGACTCCGAGCTGGTGGTCAGGCGTACCTCGACGCCGCGCTCCTGCGCGAACAGCGGGGCGTTGACGTAGGAGACCGTCTCGTCGACGACGTCCTCGAAGACACCCTTGAGCGCGGAGAGTTCGAGCACCTTGACGTCGTGCTGGGTGATCTCGCCGTAGACCTCGACGTCGAGGCGGACCGCGACCTCGCCCGCGAGGGCGGTGAAGATGCGGCCGAGCTTCTCGGCGAGCGGCAGGCCGGGGCGGACGTCCTCGGCGATCACGCCGCCCTGGACGTTGACCGCGTCCGGGACCAGCTCGCCCGCGAGGGCGAGGCGGACCGACTTCGCGACCGAGACACCGGCCTTCTCCTGGGCCTCGTCCGTGGACGCGCCGAGGTGCGGGGTGCAGACGACCTGGTCGAGCTCGAACAGCGGGGAGTCCGTGCAGGGCTCCTTCGCGTACACGTCGAGACCGGCGCCGGCGACGCGGCCCTCCTTGATGGCCGAGTACAGGGCGGCCTCGTCCACGATCCCGCCGCGCGCGGCGTTGACGATGCGGACGGACGGCTTCACCTTGTGCAGCGCCTCGTCGCCGATGAGACCGAGGGTCTCCGGGGTCTTCGGCAGGTGCACGGTGATGAAGTCGGAGACCTCAAGGAGCTCGTCCAGCGTCAGCATCTTGACGCCCATCTGGGCGGCGCGCGCGGGCTGCACGTAGGGGTCGTAGGCGACGACCTTCATGCCGAAGGCCGACATGCGCTGCGCGACCAGGACGCCGATGCGGCCGAGGCCGACGACACCGAGGGTCTTCTCGCTGAGCTCGACACCCGTGTACTTGTTCCGCTTCCACTCGCCGTTCTTCAGGGCGGTGTTGGCCTGCGGGATGTTGCGGGCCGTGGCGACGAGCAGGCCGCAGGCGAGCTCGGCGGCGGTCACGATGTTCGAGGTCGGCGCGTTGACGACCATCACGCCCGCCTTGGTGGCGGCGGACACGTCGACGTTGTCCAGGCCGACGCCCGCGCGGGCGACGACCCGCAGCTTCTTGGCGGCGGCGATGGCCTCGGCGTCGACCTTCGTCGCGGAGCGGACGAGGATCGCGTCGACGTCGGCGATCGCGGGGAGCAGCTCCGCGCGGTCGGCTCCGTTGACGTGCCGGATCTCGAAGTCCGGTCCGAGTGCGTCCACCGTGGCGGGCGACAGCTCTTCGGCGATGAGTACGACAGGTTTCGAGCTCACGTGGTCCTCACAAGTCCAGTGCGGACGGCCGTCCCGACGGCCGCAGGCGGTGGAGGGGGTAGCCGCGTGGAAGACGCACGACACTGTGGGCCTGACGCGTATGTGTTGAGCAGTGTAGTGGCGCGGACGGACCGAATTTCCGCCTGTACGGAAGGATCACTCGTCCGTGGTTGGCCGGGGTGGACAAGCCGGGCGGGCGGAACCCCGCCGCCGGGCCGGTCCCCAAAGCGCGGCGGGGCCGGAACACGTCGTTCCGGCCCCGTCGGCGGCCGATCAGCTCTCGTCGTTGTCGACCCAGCTCATCAGCTTGCGGAGCTTCTTGCCGGTGGTCTCCAGCAGGTGCTCCTCGTCGGCCTTCTTGTACTCGTTGTACTTCGGCAGACCGGCCTTGTACTCGGCCATCCAGGTGTTGGCGAACTCGCCGCTCTGGATCTCCGCGAGGACCTTCTTCATCTCGGCCTTGGTGGCGTCGGTGATGACGCGGGGGCCGGTGATGTAGTCGCCCCACTCGGCGGTCTCGGAGACCGACCAGCGCATCTTCTCCAGGCCGCCCTCGTACATGAGGTCCACGATGAGCTTGAGCTCGTGCAGGCACTCGAAGTACGCGATCTCCGGCTGGTACCCGGCCTCGGTCAGGGTCTCGAAACCGGCCTTGACGAGGGCGGAGGCGCCACCGCAGAGGACGGCCTGCTCACCGAACAGGTCGGTCTCGGTCTCCTCGGTGAAGGTGGTCTTGATGACGCCGGCGCGGGTGCCGCCGATACCGGCCGCGTACGAGAGCGCGAGCGCGAAGGCGCTGCCCGAGTGGTCCTGCTCCACAGCCGCGATGCAGGGGACGCCGCGGCCCTCCTCGTACTGGCGGCGGACCAGGTGGCCCGGGCCCTTCGGGGCGACCAGGGCGACGTCCACGTTGGCCGGGGGCTTGATGAAGCCGTAGCGGACGTTGAAGCCGTGGCCGAAGAAGAGCGCGTCGCCGTCCTGGAGGTGGTCCTTGATGGACTCCTCGTAGATCTCGGCCTGCAGCGGGTCCGGGGTCAGGATCATGATGACGTTCGCCCACGCGGCGGCCTCGGCCACGGGGACGACCTTCAGGCCCTGCTCCTCGGCCTTGGCCTTGGACTTCGAGCCCTCCTTCAGGCCGACGACGACGTCGACGCCCGAGTCACGGAGCGACAGCGCGTGGGCGTGGCCCTGGCTGCCGTAACCGATGACCGCGACCTTGCGGCCCTGGATGATGGACAGGTCGGCGTCGTTCTCGTAGAACAGCTCGGCCACTGGGATATCTCCTTGGTGCGCTGGTGTTGCACCCACCGTACGGCGGGGAACGGAATCTGAGTTTCTCGGTCTCGCGATGCGAGCGGTCGGACCCGGCGGGGTCAGGCGCTGCGGTCGAGCGCGCGCAGGCTGCGGTCCGTGATGGACCGCCCGCCGCGCCCTATGGCGATCGTGCCGGACTGCACGAGCTCCTTGATGCCGAAGGGCTCCAGCATCTTGAGCATGGCGCCCAGCTTGTCGGTGCCGCCGGTGGCCTCGATGGTGACGGCGTCCGGGGACACGTCGACGGTCTTGGCGCGGAACAGCTGGACGATCTCGACGATCTGGGAGCGGGTCTCGTTGTCGGCGCGGACCTTCACCAGGACGAGTTCGCGCTCGATGGCGTTGTGCGCCTCCAGCTCGACGATCTTGAGCACGTTGACCAGCTTGTTGAGCTGCTTGGTCACCTGCTCCAGGGGGAGGTCCTCGACGTTCACGACGATGGTGATGCGCGAGATGTCGGGGTGCTCGGTGACGCCGACCGCGAGGGAGTCGATGTTGAACCCGCGGCGGGAGAACAGCGCGGCGATCCGGGCGAGGATGCCGGGCGTGTTCTCGACCAGGACGGAGAGCGTGTGCTTGGACATGTGAGTCGTTCTCTCTCTCAGGCTCTCTCGGCTCAGTCGTCTTCGTTGTCGCCGAAGTCGGGGCGGACGCCCCGGGCTGCCATGACCTCGTCGTTGGAGGTGCCGGCGGCGACCATCGGCCACACCATGGCGTCCTCGTGGACGATGAAGTCGATCACGACCGGGCGGTCGTTGATCGCGTTGGCCTCGGCGATGACCTTGTCCAGGTCGGCCGGGTCCTCGCAGCGCAGCGCGACACAGCCCATGGCCTCGGACAGCTTGACGAAGTCCGGGACGCGCGTGCCCTTGCGGGGGGCGGTGGACTCGCCGAGCTGGGAGCCGACGGTGCCGTGGCCGGTCTCGTCCGCGTGCAGCACCGTGTTGGAGTACCGCTGGTTGTAGAACAGCGTCTGCCACTGGCGGACCATGCCCAGGGCGCCGTTGTTGATGATCGCGACCTTGATCGGGATGTTGTTCAGCGCGCAGGTGACGAGTTCCTGATTGGTCATCTGGAAGCATCCGTCGCCGTCGATCGCCCAGACCGTGCGCTCGGGCATGCCGACCTTGGCGCCCATCGCGGCCGGGACCGCGTAGCCCATGGTTCCGGCGCCGCCGGAGTTCAGCCAGGTGCGGGGCTCCTCGTACTGGACGAAGTGCGAGGCCCACATCTGGTGCTGGCCGACGCCGGCCGCGTAGACGGTGCCCTTCGGCGCGAGGGCGCCGATCCGCTCGATGACCTGCTGCGGCGAGAGCATGCCGTCCTCGGGCAGGTCGTAGCCCAGCGGGTAGGTGTCGCGCCAGCGGCTGAGGTCCTTCCACCAGGCGCTGTAGTCACCGGCGTTGCCGTCGGTGTGCTCGGCCTGGACGGCCTGGATCAGGTCGGCGATGACCTCGCGGGCGTCACCGACGATCGGGACGTCGACCGCGCGGTTCTTGCCGATCTCGGCCGGGTCGATGTCCGCGTGGATGATCTTCGCGAAGGGGGCGAAGCTGTCCAGCTTGCCGGTGACGCGGTCGTCGAAGCGGGTGCCCAGCGCGATCAGCAGGTCCGACTTCTGCAGCGCGGTGACGGCCGTGACCGCGCCGTGCATGCCGGGCATGCCCACGTGCAGCGGGTGGCTGTCGGGGAAGGAGCCCAGCGCCATCAGGGTGGTGGTGACCGGGACCCCGGTCAGCTCGGCGAGGACCTTGAGCTCGGCGGTCGCGCCGGACTTCATGACGCCGCCGCCGACGTACAGGACCGGGCGCTTGGACTGGCAGATCAGCTTCGCGGCCTCGCGGATCTGCTTGGCGTGCGGCTTGGTGACCGGCCGGTAGCCCGGGAGGTCCTGGGTGGGGGGCCAGCTGAACGTGGTGCGCGCCTGGAGGGCGTCCTTGGCGATGTCGACCAGCACCGGGCCCGGGCGGCCGGTGGAGGCGATGTGGAAGGCCTCGGCGATCGTCCGCGGGATGTCCTCGGCCCTGGTCACCAGGAAGTTGTGCTTGGTGATCGGCATGGTGATGCCGACGATGTCCGCCTCCTGGAAGGCGTCGGTGCCGATCGCCTTGGAGGAGACCTGGCCGGTGATCGCGACGAGCGGGACGGAGTCCATGTGCGCGTCGGCGATCGGGGTCACCAGGTTGGTGGCGCCCGGACCCGAGGTGGCCATGCAGACGCCCACCTTGCCGGTGGCCTGCGCGTAGCCCGTGGCCGCGTGGCCGGCCCCCTGCTCGTGGCGGACCAGGATGTGACGGACCTTCTGCGAGTCCATCATCGGGTCGTACGCGGGGAGGATGGCGCCGCCCGGGATGCCGAAGACGGTGTCGCACCCCACCTCTTCGAGAGAGCGGATGAGGGACTGCGCACCCGTGATGTGCTCAACGGCGGCGGACTGGTGTCCTCCGGAACGGGGCCGCGGCTGCGGATGGTGGGCCCCGGTGGCCTGCTCGGTCATCGGCATTCTCTTCTCGAAGCTGAGGGTTTCACGAGGATTCGACTCTGTGCCAGTGCAACAAAAAACCCCTCGTGCCGGGAGGCAGGCGAGGGGAGCGCGTCGGGTGCGTTGAGCGGGGACATGCTGGTCCCGGCTTCAGCCGACGCGCTTTCCAAGTACGAGAATTCGGGTGCGCATGGCATTGACCCTCCCTCCGGCGGGAGGTGGATGTCAAGTAGGTGGGACGGGCGTCTCATTATGTGAGCCTCTGCGGATGACCATCGAGCCACCGGGGGAGCCTCCGGCCAACGCCGGTTGGGCCGCTCCGCCCGGTACTGGGAACGTACCGCGCACCAGCGCGCGGCGCAGCCTGTACTCGTCGAGGGGGCCGGAGAAGGCCGTCCCCTGTCCGTGCGTGCAGCCCATCGCGCGCAGCGCCATGACCTGCTCGGGCAGGTCGACCCCGTCGGCCACCGAACGCATGCCCAGGTCGTTTGCGATCCGCAACAGCCCTGCGGTGATCTTGTGCAGGCGGGCGGACTCGGCGACCCCTTCCACCAGCCCCCGGTCCAGCTTGAGCATGTCCACGGGCAGCCTGCGCAGGGCGCTGATGGCCGCGTAGCCGCTGCCGAAGCCGTCCAGGGCGATTCCCACCCCGAGCCGGTGCAGGG
Source organism: Streptomyces sp. NPDC058662 (assembly GCF_042716255.1). Taxonomy (NCBI): domain Bacteria; kingdom Bacillati; phylum Actinomycetota; class Actinomycetes; order Kitasatosporales; family Streptomycetaceae; genus Streptomyces; species Streptomyces sp. NPDC058662. The sequence goes on from NZ_JBHXRU010000098.1 coordinate 6,713, forward strand.
CCGTCAGGCGCCGCTCCAGGTCGTCGAAGGGCACTCTGGGGTCGGAGACGGCGAGCTCCAGGACCAGGGCGCCCGAGGGCAGCCCGTGGCGGGTCAGCAGCGCCTCGACGGAGGCCAGGGGCACGGCGCGGTCCAGCAGCCGCTGGGCGGTCATCCGGACCGCGACCGGGACGTCGTGCCCCGCGCGGTGCCGGTCGGCGGCCTCCTCCACGGCCTCCTCCAGCAGCCATCGCCCCAGCTCGGCGGTGCGTGAGGCGTCCGGACCGGCGGTGGCGGCGCCCTCGCTGTACTCGGCGACGCGCAGGAACTCCGCGGGGGTGAAGAGGATGCCCTGGGCCGAGCGCCAGCGGGCCGTGGCCGCCACGGCCGCGATCTCCCCCGTGGCCAGGGACACCACGGGCTGGTGCAGCAGCGCGAACTCCCCGTCGTGCAGCGCGGTCCGCAGCCGGCCCGCCAGCTCGGCCCTGCGGACGACTTCGGCCTGCATCTGCGGCGCGTACAGCTCGACGCGGTCCTTGCCGCCCGCCTTGGCCCGGTACATCGCGAGATCCGCGTTGCGCATCAGGTCCGAAGGGGTGATGCCGGGGTCGGCGAAGGCCACCCCGATGCTGGCGGCGACCCGGACCTCGCTGCCCGAGATCCGGTACGGCTGGGAGAGGGTGGTCCGCAGCCGCTCGGCGATCTCGTGCACCTGGTACTCGCGGGCGCCGCGGTCGCGGCTGCCGTCGCCGATGATCAGTGCGGCGAACTCGTCCCCGCCGAGGCGGGCCGCGGTGTCCCCCGCCCGGACCGAGTCCTGGAGCCGGCGCGCGGCCTCGACGAGCAGCTCGTCGCCGGCCTGGTGGCCGATGGTGTCGTTGACCGCCTTGAAGCCGTCCAGGTCGATGAAGAGCACGGCGGTGCTGTGGTCCCCCGATCGGCGGCCGCTCAGGGCCTGGCGGACGCGGCGGGTGAACAGGGCGCGGTTGGGGAGGTCGGTCAGCGGGTCGTGCTCCGCGCTGTGCTGGAGCTGGGCCTGGAGCCGGACCCGCTCGGTGACGTCCCGGCTGTTGAGGATGAGCCCGCCCTGGTGGCGGTTGACGGTCGACTCCACGTTGAGCCACTCGCCGTCGCCCGACGCGAACCGGCACTCGATGCGCGTGGTGGGCTCGTCCGCGGGCGGCGCGGCGAGGAACCGGCGCACCTCGTGGACCACGCGGCCGAGGTCGTCCGGGTGGATCAGGGTGGCGAGCTCGGTGCCGATCAGTTCCTCGGCCTCCCGCCCGTACACCCCGGCGGCGGCGGGGCTGACGTAGCGCAGGGTCCCCGTCGGCGCGGCGATCATGATGACGTCGCTGGAGCCCTGCACCAGGGAGCGGAAGTGGTTCTCCTTCTGGGCCAGTTCCTGGGTCAGGGCGATGTTGTCGAGGAGCATGATGCCCTGCCGGATGACGAGGGCGAGCACCACCGTGCAGCCGGTGAAGACGACCATGCGGTCGACCTTGCGGCCGTCCACGACGTTGTAGAGGATCCCGAGGGTGCACACGGCCGCCGCGAGGTACGGGGTGAGCGCGGGCAGCGAGCCGCTGATCGGGCGGCTGTGCGGGCGTTCCGCGCGCGAGGGCCCGGGCGGCTCCGGGGGCGGGTGCATGCGCCGGGCGCCCCAGGGCGCGTACGCGAGCAGCAGCGAGCCCGCGAACCAGCCCGCGTCGAGGAGCTGTCCGGACTGGTACCCGGCGCTCAGCAGCGGGGAGGTGAAGAGGGCGTCGCTCAGCACGGTCAGGGCGAGCGCCGCGATGGCGGTGTTGACGGCGGAGCGGTTGGTCTCGGACCGGCGGAAGTGCAGGACCAGGACCATCGAGACGAGCGCGATGTCCAGGAGCGGGTAGGCGAGGGAGAGCGCGGCGCGCGGGACGCTGCCGGGGGCCCCGGACTGGGCGGTCTGCGCCGCGTGGGCGAGGGCGAGGCTCCAGGACAGGGTGAGGAGCGAACCGCCGATGAGCCAGGAGTCGAGTCCCAGGCACACCCAGCCGGCGCGGGTGACCGGGCGTTTGGCGAGGACGAGCAGGCCCACGATGGCGGGCGGGGCGAAGCAGAGGAAGGCGAAGTCGGCGAGGGAGGGTTTGGGCACGTCCTGCCCGAGGACCACCTCGTACCAGCCCCAGACCGCGTTGCCGCAGGCACCCATGAGGGAGGAGAACGCGAAGAGCAGCCAGGCGGGACGCTCACGCCGGTCGATGGCCCGGGCGTAGGAGTAGCAGGAGACGGCGGCGAGCAGCCCGGCCGCGCTGAGTCCGAAGTCGCCCATGATCTCGGCGACTTCCTCCGATCCCCAGTTGAGGGCGGCGCCCACCGCGTACCCTCCGCTGATCACCGCGAGGAGGAGCTGCGTCCCCAGCCCCCGGCCGCTTCCCGGGACCGTCGGCCGGTTCAGGAGCGCCGCCCCCGGGGCACTCACCGGTCCCCCTCGCCGGCCGGTTCCGGTGCAGCCCAGTCTCGGCATCGTCGCCTCCGGCGGCTCTGCCGCATCGGATCCTTCGCCCATTGGCCGTGCATCGCCCGTCGCCCCCCAAAGTGTCCGATCACTCCCCAGCGCCAGACGTTCGCGGCGCAGCCCCTGGTTCCGGACGATACACCACTTTCGTCACTCAGGGACATAGTTGCTCTACTCTCCGTTACCACCTGGGGGAGTTGAGCCCACCTTGCGCATTCGGGTGACTCCGGAGCGTACGCGGCGCACGGGTCACTCGGTGATCATTACCGTGTGCTCCACGGGCTCCCCCGCGGCGAACCGGGTCAGCTGGCGGGCGATCATGCGTTTGGCCCGCGGCTCGAACGCCGTGCTGCCGCCGCCCACATGGGGGGTGATCAGGACACCGGGCGAGCGCCACAGCGGGTGGTCGGCGGGCAGCGGTTCCGGGTCGGTGACGTCGAGCGCCGCGCGCAGCCGGCCCGATTCGACCTCTGCCAGCAGGGAGTTGGTGTCGACGACGGGTCCCCGTGCCACGTTCACGAGGAGGGCGCCGTCCTTCATGCGGCTCAGGAACCCGGCGCCGGCCAGGCCGCGGGTGTCCTCGGTCAGGGGGGTGGTGAGCACGACCACGTCGGCGTCCGGCAGCAGCCCCGGCAGGTCGGCGAGGGCGTGCACCTCGCCCCGGCCGGTGGTGCGCGCGGTGCGCGCGACGCGGGTGATCCGCTCGCACTCGAAGGGGGCGAGCCGGTCCTCGACGGCCGAGCCGATCGATCCGTAGCCCACGATCAGCACCGACTTGTCGGCGAGGGCGTCGTGGACGCCGAAGCGCCACCGGCCGCGGTCCTGGTCGCGGACCATGCCGGGGATGCCGCGCAGGGAGGCGAGGATCAGGGCGAGGGCGAGCTCGGCGGTGCTGGCCGTGTGGACGCCGGCGGCGTTGCACAGGCGGACGCCGGGGCGCAGGGCGCCCACGCCGCCGAGGATGTGGTCCACGCCCGCGGTCAGGGTCTGGACGACCCGGACCGCGGGCATCCCCGCCAGCGGGCGGACCGTGACCTCGGAGGACGCCATGTAGGGGGTCACGTAGAAGACGCAGTCGGCGGGATCGGCCGGGAAAACCTCCTCGCCGTCCCACTGGCGGTAGCGGAAGACGTCGGGGAGGCCCTCGATCTCCCGGGCGGGGAAGGGGAGCCAGACGTCCCCGGTCGGTGCGGTCATGATCACGAGGCTATGCCAAGGCATCTTGATCAAGCCGTTATTTTGATTGCCGGACCGGGAGGGGGACGCGCGAGTGGAGCGCAGGTCGATCGGGGCGGGGGCGCTGGCGGTGGGCGCCATAGGCCTCGGCTGCATGCCGATGAGCTGGGGGTACGCCCCTTCGCGCCGCCGGGGCGCGGAGTCGCTTGCCGCTGTCCACACGGCGCTCGACCTGGGGTCGAACCTGCTGGACACGGCGGATGTCTACGGGCCGTACACCAACGAGCTGCTGCTCGGACGGGTGCTGCGGGAGCGGCGTTCGGACGCCTTCGTGTCCGCGAAGGTGGGGCTGCGGGCGGGCGAGCAGCATGTGGTGGCCGACGGGCGGCCCGGCTATGTGCGGCGGGCGTGCGACGCCTCGCTGCGGCGGCTGCGCACCGACGTCATCGACCTCTACCAGCTGCACCGGGTGGATCCGGACGTGCCGGTGGAGGAGACCTGGGGGGCCATGGCGGAGCTGGTCGGGGCCGGGAAGGTGCGGGCGCTCGGCTTCTGCGCACTGGGCGCGGGCGCCGGACCGGGGGCGGGCCGGGGCGGGGACCCGGCGTACCGGGCGACGCTGGGGTACCTGGAGCGGGCGCAGCAGGTGTTCCCGGTGAGCGCGGTCCAGGCGGAGCTGTCGGTGTGGTCGCCGGAGGCCGCCTGGCAGCTGCTGCCGTGGTGCGCGGCGCGGGGGGTGGGGTTCCTGGCGGCGATGCCGCTGGGCAGCGGGTTCCTCACCGGGACGCTGACGCCGGGCGGGGGCTTCGAGTCGCAGGACGCGCGGGCGCGCCACCCCCGGTTCACGGCCGAGGCGATGGCCTCGAACCAGGTGCTGGTGGCGGAGTTGCGCCGGGTGGCGCGTCGGCACGGCCCGGAGGTCACGGCGGCCCAGGTGGCGCTGGCGTGGGTGCTGGCGCAGGGCCCGCAGGTGGTGCCGGTGCCGGGCGCGGACCGGGCGCACTGGGCGGCGGAGAACGCGCGGGCGGCGGAGGTCCGGCTCACGGCCGGGGACCTGGCGGCGGTGGCCGCGCTGCCGGCGGCGGTGGGCGCCTGGGACTGACCCGGCAACCACTCGATCGGGTGTACGAGTGGTGGAACTTCGATGGGTGCCGTGGGTGTTGAGACGGGTGGAGGGCACGATCGGAGGACCGGAAGGGAGCACGGCGATGCGATACGCGGGGCGGCGGTACGCGGGGCGGTACGGGCGGGTGGCGGGGCAGGGGCCCGGGTCCGTCGGGGCGTACGGGTCCGGGGCGGAGTACGGGCCGGCCGGTCAGGGCGGCGCGGCGTTCGGCCGCGGGCGGTACGGGGCCGGGGGCGCGCGGCGCGGACCGGTGCTGGCGGCGGTCGCGCTGGTCGGATGCGGGGCACTGCTGGCGGCGGGGTGCTCCCCACCGGGCGGCAGCGGCGCCGGGCCGGGATCTTCACCCCCGGCCGCTACCGGGGCGGGCTCCTCGGGCCCCCCGGGAAGCGCGTCCGCCTCGCCGCGGGCCCCCGCTCCGCCCGCGACGGGCTCGGTGGCGGTGACCGGGGAGGCCGCCAAGGGGTTGGAGTCCCCCTGGGGCGTGGCCCCGCTGCCGGGCGGGGACCTCCTCGTCGCCTCGCGCGACAAGGGCACGATCAGCAGGATCGCCTCGGGCTCGGGCGCGGTGACCCGGATCGGCGAGGTGCCCGGGGTCGATCCGGGGGGCGAGGGGGGACTGCTCGGGCTCGCGCTGTCGCCGAACTTCGCCGCGGACCGGCTGGTGTACGTGTACTTCACGACGGCGTCCGACAACCGCATCGCCCGACTGCGGTACGACGAGCGGAAAGCCGCCGGACAGCAACTCGCGGCGCCGGACACGGTGTTGCGGGGCATTCCCAAGGGCCTGGTCCACAACGGCGGACGGATCGCCTTCGGCCCGGACAAGATGCTCTACGCGGGGACGGGCGAGACCGGGGAGACGGGGCTGGCCCAGGACAGGAAGTCGCTGGGCGGCAAGATCCTGCGGATGACGCCGGACGGGGATCCCGTGCACGGCAATCCTGAGGCCGATTCGGTCGTGTACTCCTACGGGCACCGCAATGTGCAGGGCCTCGCCTGGGACGGGGAGAAGCGCCTGTGGGCCGCCGAGTTCGGCCAGAACACCTGGGACGAACTGAATCTGATCGAACCCGGCGCGAACTACGGCTGGCCGGAGGCCGAGGGCAAGGCCGGCAAGCCCGGCCTGCGGGACCCGGTGGCGGTCTGGGACCCGGGCGAGGCCTCGCCGAGCGGCATCGCGTGGGCGGAGGGCTCGGTGTGGATGGCCGGTTTGAAGGGCAACCGGCTGTGGCGGATCCCGCTGTCCGGGACGGAGCCGGTGGCGCGGCCGGAAGCCTTCCTGGAGGGGAAGTACGGCCGGCTGCGGACGGTGGTGGCGCTCGGCGGGGACAGACTCCTGCTGGTGACGAGCGAGACGGACGGCCGCGGGTCGCCGGAAGCGGGCGACGACAGGATTCTGACCCTGACGGTTCGATGAGGCGGCGGGGCCGTGGGGGCGGCGCTTCGATGAGGCAGCGGTTCGGTGAGGTGGCGCTTCGGTGAGGCGGCGATTCGCATAGCCGACGCTTCGATGAGCAGGCGGTTCGATGAGGCGGTAGCCCGAGGAGGCGGCGGGGCCGTAGTGGCAGCGGGCCGTTGAGGCGGGGTTCGATGGACGGCTGAGCCCTGCGAGGGCGGAGAGTGCGGTGGGCGCGGTGTTCAACCCGATCGAGGAACTGTTCAGTCCCGGACGCAAGCACACGGACGAGGAGAGCAAACGGCTGGAGTTGTCGCGGACCGACGTGGGTGACGGCGACCCGGGGTGGGGTCCCGTGGACCTCGACTCCGGCACGGTGGTCATACGCGTCGAGGAGCCGGCTCCGGAGGGGCGCTGACGGGGACGGGCACTGCGAGGGCTGCGGCCGGTGCGCGACATCGGCCGTCCCGCCGCGTCCCGCGACGCCCCCTCGGCGGGTGTCCGAGAGGCGTGCACAGCCGCCGTGTGCGGGGTACCGCTCCCGAGCCCGGCCGCCCGAGGCGAGCCGTCGCCCGGGGGTGGCCCACCGCCTATGGAGACGCACCCGCCCGGGCGCCCGAGGCGAGCCGTCGCGCGGGGGTGGCCCACCGCCCATGGAGACGCACCCGCCCGACCGCCCGAGACGGGCCGTCATGCGGGAGCGGCCCACCGCCCTCGGAGACGGCTCCCGCCCTGGCGCCCGAGGCCAGCCGTCGCGCGGGGGTGGCCCGCCGCCCTCGGAGACGCACCGCCCGGGCCGAGCCGTCGCGCGGGAGCAACCCACCGCCTTCGGAGACGGCTCCCGCCCGGGCGGTCGAGGCCGGCCGTCGCGCGGGGGTGGCTCGACGGCCCGCGCCCTGGCACCGGGGGCCGGCCGTCGCGCGGGGGTGGCCCGCCGCGTTCGGAGATGCTCCTGCGCGGGCGCCCGGGGTGGGCCGTGGCGTGGCCTACGGGCGGGGGCCGGGGGTTCTTGCGCGGGGGGCGGGGTGGCCGCGGGGCGGGTGGTGGCCGCGGATCAGGGGGGCGAGGGCGGCCGCCGCGGCGAGGGCCGTGAGGGCCGCCACCCTCAGGACGGCCTCGATCGCCGGCCCGTCGGCGGCGGCCCGGGCCGCCGAGCCGCTCAGGGCCTCCAGGACCGCGGAGGCCACGGCCACCGCGACGGCTCCGAGCAGGACCAATGAGGTGAACACCAGTCCGGAGGCGGCGGCCAGGCGCCCGGCGGGTACGTAGGCCTGGGTGGCGACGCTGGTCAGCGCCCATCCCAGGCCGAGGCCGAAGCCCACGACGGCGAACACGGCCGTGTAGAGGGCGAGGGAGGTGATCCAGGTGAGGACCAGCAGGCTCGCCCCGCTCAGGGCGAGTCCCGCCGCCATCAGGACTTCCGGCCGGCGGCGCAGCGCCAGGTGCCCGGAGCGGAGACTGGCCGCGCCCGCGCCCACCGAGAGGGCGAGGAAGACCAGCCCCGCGTCCAGCGGGGACAGGCCCCGGGCCTGCTGGAGGTAGAGCGCGCACAGGACGGCGACCAGGCAGTAGACGATGTTGGAGACGGAGCCGACGGCGGTGACGGTCACGAAGGGCCGGTTGCGCAGCATCGAGAGGTCCAACAGGGGCTCGGGGGTGTGCCGCTCGATCACGAGGAACGCCACGAGCAGGGCCGCGCCGGACACCGAGCAGACCAGGCCGGCGGGCGATGTCCATCCCCAGCGGCCGCCCTGGTCGACGGCGAGCATGACCGCGGTCAGCCCGCCCGCGAGGGTGACCGCGCCGGGCAGGTCCAGCCCGCCGGCCGCCCGCTCGTCGCGGGTGTCGGCGACGCAGCGCAGCAGCAGGAACGCCGCCGCCGCGCAGACGGGCACGTTCAGCAGGAAGACGGCGCGCCAGCTGAGGTGCTCGGCGAACACGCCGCCGACGAAGGGCCCCAGCGCGGTGCCGATGGCGCTGAAGGCCAGCACCGTGCCGACGGCCCTGCCCTGCCGGTCGTCCCGGAAGTGGGCCGTGACGACGGCGACCGCGACGGGCAGGACGAGTGCCGCCGCCGCGCCCTGGATGACGCGGCCCACGACCAGCCAGGGCACGTTCTGCGCCGCCGCGCACACCACCGAGACCACGGCGAAGCCGGTCAGGCCGCAGACCATCACCGAGCGCCTGCCGTGCAGGTCGGCGGCCCGCCCTCCAATGATCATGAAGGCGCCGAGGGTCAGCATGTAGCCGCTGACCAGCCACTGGAGGTCGGTGGTGGGCGTCGCGAAGTCCCGGGCGATCGCCGGCAGCATCAGGTTGAGCGCGAACCAGTCCATCTGGACCAGCAGCATGGCGAGGGAGGCCGCCGCGATGACCGCGCGGTCCCGCCCCGCGAACAACGCGCGCCCGTGTGCCTCGCCGTGCTTGAAGGGATCCATGCGGCTCCCATCCGCGCCCTCACCCGTCCGCGCCCTCACCCCATCGTGCGCCCCGTGCGGCGCGAGGGCGCGGTCAGCCGGCTCAGGCCGCCGGGACCGAGGGCAGCGGCAGGAAGTACATGACGGCGAAGACCACCACGCCGAGCGCGGCGAGGACGACGGCGGCCCACGCGACGGCGCGGACCCACGTGGCGAGGGTGCGGCCGGGAGCGCCGAAGGCGGGGCTGGCCAGTACAAAGACGGCGATGAGCAGCGCGATCGTGGCCAGCACGCCGTTGGTGAGCGCGGTGAGGTGCCAGGCGTCGCCGTAGAGGGCGGATATCTGGTCGGCGGGCGGCGCCGACTTGTTGCCCTCGATCTGGCCGATGAGGGTCTGCCGTTCGGCCAGGACACGCGAGACCCAGCTGCCGCTGAGGGCGACCAGGCCCAGGCCGGCGGCGACGACGGCGGAGGCCGCGGAGGCGACGCCGGAGGTCTTCGCCGCGGCCTCGTCCAGGTCCTCGTCGAAGTCGCCCTCGTCCAGGTTCTCGTCGGCGTCGGTGACGGCGCCATCCGCGGGGACGGCGCCGTCCGCGGGGACGGCGTCGGCCGCGGGGACGGCGTCGGCCGCGGGGACGGCGTCGGCCGCGGGGACGGCGTCGGCCGCGGGGACGGCGTCGGCCGCGGTGTCGCTGCCGGCGGCGGCCTCGGCGGGCCGGGCGGCCTCGCTCTTCGTGAGGTCGGCCGGGGTCTTGTCCGCCTCGGGGGCGTTCGGGGCGGGGGTCTTGGTGGTGTCCATGCGACGCACCGTAGGCGCCCTGTCTGAGAGGTTCATGAGAATCCGCCGGACCGGCCCCGCGGCGGCGGCCGGGGGTTGCGATCCGCCTACCGCCCGGCGGCGGCCCACTCGTGGGCGAGGATCGCCCACACCTCGGTGTCCTGGCGGACGCCCCGGTGCAGGTAGTTCTGCCGCATGACGCCCTCGCGGGTCATGCCGAGGCGTGCGGCCACGGCGAGGCTCTTCGTGTTGGCGGCGGAGGCGAGCCACTCCACGCGGTGCATGCCGCGCTCGCCGAAGGCGTGGTCGAGCAGGACGCGGCAGGCCGCGGTCACCAGGCCCCGGCCGGCCGCCGCGGGCTCCAGCCAGCAGCCCATCTCGCAGTTGCCGGCGGCGGCGTCGAAGGTCCGGAACAGCACGCCGCCGACGAGGGTGCCGTCGACGCGGATCCCGTAGATGCGCCCGCCGTCGGCGGCCGTGCGCTGCGCGTAGTTCGCGAGGAAGGCGCGTGCCGCGTCGAGGTCGGTCGCGACGTCGGGCAGGACGATGTGCTCGCCTATGTACTCGCGGCCCCGGTCCATGTGGGCCAGGAACTCCTCGGCGTGCCGGACCTCCAGCGGGAAGAGCTGGGCGTCGTCAGCGAGGGCGATCGAGAACATACGGGGCTTCCTCGGGTCTCGTACGGGCGGATGCCGGATCAGCGGGACGCTGCCGCGGGCTCGGCGCCGTCCGTGCTCGGGGCGGGTTCCGCGCCGGGCCGCTGCGTCGGAAGTTTCGCACGCGGGCGGTGTTCCGGGGGTTCGATGCTGATCCTCGGCAGCCTCCGGTCGAGCCAGGCGGGCAGCCACCAGTTCGCGCCGCCGAGCAGGTGCATCAGGGCCGGGACGAGGAGGGTGCGCAGCACGAAGGCGTCCAGGGCCACGGCGGCGGCGAGCGCGATGCCGAACATCGCGATGATGCGGTCGCCGCTGAGGACGAAGGCGAGGAAGACCGCGATCATGATGACCGCCGCGGAGTTGATCACCCGGCTGGTCTCGGCGAGGCCGACCCGTACGGCCCGCCGGTTGTCGCCGGTCTCCAGCCACTCCTCGTACATCCGGCTGACGAGGAAGACCTGGTAGTCCATGGACAGTCCGAACAGCACGGACACCATGATGACGGGCAGGAACGGTTCGATCGGTCCGGCGCTGCCCAGGCCCAGCGGTTCGCTGCCCCAGCCCCACTGGAAGACCGCCACGACGACGCCGAAGGAGGAGGCGACGGCGGCGACGTTCATGACCGCGGCCTTGACCGGGATGCCGATGGAGCGGAACGCCAGCAGCAGGAGCACGCAGCCCAGGGCGACGACCACCGCCACGAAGAGCGGCAGCTTCCCGACGATGACCTCGGCGAAGTCGTCGTAGCCGGCCGTCACCCCGCCGACGTGGACCCGCATCGCACTGCCCGCCCCGGCGCGCGGGACGACCTCCGTGCGGAGGGTGTCGACGAGGTCGCTCGTGGCCCGGGACTGCGGGGCGGTGTCCGGTACGACGGTGATCGCGGCGGTGTCGCCGGCGCGGTTGAGCACGGCCGGGCCGGCGGAGGCCACGCCGTCGGTGGCGCGCAGCGCGTCGGTCAGCCGGGTGAGCGCCGGCCGGTCACCGGGGCCGTCGAGGCGGACGACGACGGTGAGCGGGCCGTTCGTGCCGGGGCCGAATCCGTCCGCGAGCAGGTCGTAGGCCTGGCGGGTGGTGGAGTGCGCCGGGTTGTTGCCCTGGTCGGAGGTGCCGAGGTGCAGGAACAGTGTGGGGAGAGCGAGCACGGCCATGACCGCGGTGGCGACCGCGCCGAGCAGTTTGGGACGGCGCTCCACGAAGGCGGACCAGCGGACGGCGAAGCCGGTCGCCCGCTGCGGCGCCGGGCCCTCGGCGGCCAGCCTGCGCCGCTCGCGGCGGGACAGCGCGCGCATGCCGATGTACGAGAGCAGGGCGGGCAGCAGGGTCACGGAGGCGGCGACGGTCAGCACCACGGTCACGGCGGCGGCTATGGCGACGCCGTTGAGGAAGTTCAGCCGCAGGACCAGCATGCCGAGCAGGGCGATGCAGACGGTGGCCCCGGCGAAGACGACGGCCCGGCCGGTGGTGGCGACGGCGTCGCGGGCCGCTTCCTCGACCGGGAGCCCGCGGGCGAGGCCCTTGCGGTGCCGGGTGACGATGAAGAGGGCGTAGTCGATGCCGACGCCGAGGCCGATGAGGGTGCCGAGCATCGGGGCGAAGTCGGCGACGGGCATGGCGTGCCCGAGCAGGGTGATGCCGAAGTAGGCGGTGCCCACGCTGACCAGGGCGGTGGCCAGCGGCAGCAGGCTCGCGGCGAGCGAGCCGAAGGCGAGGTAGAGGACCAGGGCCGCGACGGCGACGCCGATGACCTCGGCGAGGTGGGCGGTGGGGGCTTCGGTGAGGGCGATCGCGCGCCCGCCGAGCTCGACCTGGAGCCCGCCGGCCTCGGTGGCCGGATTCTTCGCCGCGTCCACGACGGCCTCGGCCTGGGCCCTGGGGACGGCGTCGGCCGCGAGGTCGAAGGTGACCACGGCGTAGGCGGTGCGTCCGTCGCCGCTGATCTGCGCGGCGCTCTCGGGCTGGGGCCCGTAGGGTCCGCCGACCGAGCCGACGCCGGGGAGGGCCGCGACGCTCTCCAGGGCGCGGGTCATGCGCCGCTCGATGTCCGGGGTGCGGACGCTGAGACCGTCCGGGGCCCGCCACACGATGGTGCCGGTGTCTCCGCCCTGGCCGGGGAACCCCTCCCGCAGGAGCGCGGCCGCCCTGCCGGACTCGGTACCGGGGACCTCGTAGTCGGTGGAGAACGCCGTTCCCGCCGACACGGCGGCCGACGCGGTCCCGCCGAGTGCGAGCAGCCAGATCAGGACAACGAGGAGGCGGTGGCGCATGCACCACCGCGCGATTGCTGCCAACGGACGTGCTCCCTGGTGGTTCGGATCTTCACCGGGGGAAAGCCCGTCGCAAAGAACGCCTGAACTCGTGAACTCGTGAACTTCTGCGGGACCGGACGCGGCCCGGAGGGTCTCCACCGGGGTGCGGCGCGGATGGTCCGCAGGGTAACAATCCCAGCGTTTCGTGATCGTTGACCCGATTCGTGTGCATTGTCACAGGGGCCGGAGTGCCCCTGCCCGGGTCACCGCGGCGGGGGGCCCTCCGGTTCGTCGACCCGGTAGCCCGGCACGGAGGGCCAGCGGACGGTGAGGACCACCGCGTCCTCCTCCGCGTACCAGGAGTGGTCGACGCCGCGCCCCCACACGACGTAGTCCCCCTGCTCGGCGAGGACCACGCTGCGGCCGGGGAACTCCATCCGGAAGCGGCCGCTGATCAGCACCAGCAGCGCGGTGCGCCGCTCGGCGGTCGCCCACCGCTCCCGCTCGTCGCCCTTCGGGTGGACGCCCCACTTGATCTCCACGTCCTCGCTGTGGCGCGGGTCGCCGGGGTCCTTGAAGTGGCCGAGCAGCCAGCCCCGGTCGGCGGCCGCGTCCGGGGCGGCCCGTCCCGTGTAGATGGTGGAGTCGTCGTTCACGGGCCGAGGCTAATGCAGTTGTGGCGCCCGACCGGACCTGGTGGTCTGGGCCGATGACAATGGAGCACGGGGAACTGCTGGGGATCCGGGACGAGTACGACGCCTGGATGCGCCGCGACGCACGGCCGGACACCGGGCACGCCAGGGTGGAGCGGGTGGGCCCGGTCGTGCGGCAGACGGTGGTCGGCGGCGCGGGGGCCGGGGCCGGGTGGAGCGGCGTGCTGTGGTCGGACCTCGACGAGGACACCGCGGACGGTGAGATCGCGGCGCAGGTGGCGTACTTCGCCGGGCGCGGGGCGCCGGAGTTCGAGTGGAAGCTCTACGGGCACGACCGGCCCGCGGACCTGGGGGACCGGCTGCGCGCCGCGGGCCTCGTCGCGGAGCCCGCCGAGACGCTGATGGTGGCGCGGGTGGCGGATCTGGCGGACCTGCCGGTGGATCCGCCGGAGGGCGTCACGGTACGGGCGGTGACGGACCCGGCCGGAGTGGATCTGATGATGGAGGTCCACACGCGGGCCTTCGGGGCGGAGCAGCCCCGCATCCGGGAACTGATGCTCACCCTGCTGCGCGAGGAGCCGGGCAGCATCGCGGCGGTCCTCGCGATGGCGGGCGACACCCCGGTCAGCGCGGCCCGGATGGAGATGCGGCCCGGAAGCCCGTTCGCGGGGCTCTGGGGCGGCGGCACGGTGGCCGAGTGGCGCGGGCGGGGGATCTACCGGGCGCTGGTCGCCCACCGGGCTCGCGTGGCGGCCGAGCGCGGCGTCCGCTACCTCCAGGTGGATGCCTCGGCCGACAGCCGGCCGATCCTGGAACGGCTGGGCTTCGGGGTGCTGGGCGTGACCGTGCCGTACGTCTGGACGGCGGGCGGCGGGCCCGCCTGAGGGCGGTACGGCGCCGGTCGGGCCGCGCGCGGCAGCGGAGCCGGCGCCGGTCGGGCGCCGCGCGGGAGCGGAGCCGGCGTATCCGGGCGCCTTGCCCGGCCCCGGCGCGCGGGGGCAGGATGGCGCGCATGGAACGCATCAGCCCGCCCATGAGGGGCGACGAACGCGAGACCCTCCGGGCCTACCTCGACTACCACCGGGCCACCCTCGCCCTCAAGTGCGAGGGCCTGACCGACGAGCAGTTGCGCCGCGCCTCGATGCCGCCGTCCACCCTGTCCCTGCTGGGGCTGGTCCGGCACATGGCCGAGGTCGAACGGCACTGGTTCCGGCGCGTGCTGAACGGCGAGGACCTGCCCCACCTCTGGTCGGACACCCACGACTTCCAGGCCGCCTACGACGCCTGCGGCTCCGGCCGGGCGGAGGCCTTCGCCGCGTGGGAGGCCGAGGTCGCGCACGCCCGCCGCATCGAGGCCGCCGCCGCGTCCCTGGACGTCGCGGCGTACGCGCCGGGATGGGACGAGGAGGCCTCCCTGCGCCTGCTGATGCTGCACCTCATCCACGAGTACGCCCGGCACAACGGCCACGCCGACTTCCTCCGCGAGGCGATCGACGGCGCCACCGGGGCCTGACCCCCGGGAGGCGCCGGGCGGAACCGGGAGGGTCGGTTCAGCCTCCGGTGCCCGGCCGCCAGTAACCGAGGCCGTTCACCCGCTGCTTGGGCAGGCCCAGTTCCTTGCGCAGGTACGCCGTCAGCGTGCGCGTCGTCGCCGTGTCGCAGGCCAGCCAGACGTACGCGCTCTCCGGGTCCGCGACCAGCGCCGGGAGTTCGGCGCGGACCCGGTCGACCAGGGCCGTGCCGGCCCGCGCGACGCGGCGGACGTCGTGGCGGTCCGCGTCGGCGCGCAGCGGCAGGTCGGCGTCCGACGCGTGCTGCGTCTCCAGCCAGACCGTCGCCGGGGTCGCCGGGTGCGCGTCCAGCAGGGAGTTGACCGCGGGCAGGGAGGCGGGGTCGCCGATGACCAGCAGGCGCTCGGGCGCCGGATCCGGCGCGGTGAACCCGGTGCCCTGGACGGTGGCGTCGATGGTGTCGCCGACTGCGGCCGTGCGCGCCCACTCGCTCGCGACGCCGTCGTGCAGGGCGAACTCGAAGGAGAAGGTGCCGGCCTCCGGGTCGGGGTCCACCAGGGTGTAGGCGCGCTGGTGCGGCTTGCCCGCGCCCTGGAACCACACCCGGACCCACATGGTGGGGTGCAGGGAGTCCCCGGCCGCCGCCAGGAGTCCGCCGTCCGTGAAGTGGACGCGGCGGTAGTGCTCGGTGACGTCCTGCGCCCCCGTCACGGTGAACGTGAAGTCCTTGCCCCGCAGGAGCTTGAGGACCACGCCCTCCCACCCTTTACCGACCGCCATGTTCGACTCCTCCCCAGACATCTCTATATAGTTAGGTCAGCCTAACCTAATGCACCCTGGGGAAGAGTGTGAGCAGCGTGAACAGTGTGAATGACGCCCACGAGGTCTACCGCGACGCGTGGGGCGTTCCGCACGTCCGCGCGCGCGACAGCCTCGGGCTCGCGTTCGCCCAGGGCCGCGTCACCACCCTCGACCGCGCCTGGCAGTTGGAGGTCGAGCGCCACCGCGCCGAGGGGTCGAGCGCCGCGTTCCTCGGCGCGGAGGCGGTCGCCTGGGACCGGTTCGCCCGCCGCAGCCGCCTCGCCGACACCGCCCGCCGCTGTTACGAGGCGCTCGACCCGGAGACCGCCGCCTGGGTGCGCGCGTACGTGGACGGGGTCAACGACGGGCTGGCCGAGGGCGCGGCCCGCGACGGGAACTTCGCCCGCACCGGCCACACCCCCCTGCCGTGGGAGCCGTGGGTTCCGCTCGCCGTCTGGACCGCCACCCACATTCTGTTCGCCGGCTTCGCCACCAAGCTGTGGCGCGAGCGCGTGGGCCGCGCCCTCGGCGACGACGCGGTGACCCTCTTCGCCACCGACGGCCCGGGCACGGCCGGCAGCAACGGGTGGCTGGTCCCGGGCGACCGGACCGCCTCGGGCGCCGCGATCATCGCGGGCGACCCGCACCGATTCATCGAGAACCCGGGCGTCTACCAGCAGATACGCCTGTCCTGCCCGGAGTACGACGTACTCGGCCTGGCCGTTCCCGGCGTCCCCGGCCTGGCCCACTTCGGACACGCGGGCGGCGTCGCCTGGGCGATCACCAACGCCATGGCCGACTACCAGGACCTGTACGTCGAACAGCTGCGCCGCGGCGAGGGCGGCACGGTCGAGGCGCTGGGACCTGACGGCGTGTGGGAGCCCGCGCACCGGCACGTGGAGACCATCACGGTGGCGGGCGCCGAGGACGTCGACGTGGAGGTCCTGGAGACCGCCCGCGGCCCCGTGATCACCGGCGGCGTCCCGGACGGGACCGCCGGCTCCGACGCCCCCGCCGCGGCAACCGCCGCCGGAGCAGCCGGAGCCGCCGGAGTCGCCGCGGAGCAGACCCTCTCCCTGCGCTACCCGCCCCGCGTCCGCCGCGACCTGGGCTTCGCCGCCCTGCCCGCACTGCTGCGCGCCCGCACCGTCGCGGACGTCGACCGGGCCCTCGACGGCTGGGCGGAGCCCGTCAACGTGGTCCACGCCGCCGACTCCGAGGGCGGCCTGCTGCACCGCGTCGCGGGAGCCGTTCCGCTGCGCGACCCCGCCAACCGGCTGCGCCCGGTGCCCGCGTGGGACGCCCGGTACGCCTGGCGGGGCTGGGCCGAGACCCCCGTGGAACCGGTCCAGGGCTTCGCCGTCATGGCCAACGCGCGCGGCATCGCCTCCCCGCTCGGCGTGGAGTTCGCGCCCCCGCACCGCGCGAACCGCATCCGCGAGCTGCTGAGCGGCTCCGCGGACTGGTCCCCGCGGGCGATGGCCGACGTGCACGGGGACACCCACCTGGCCTCCGCCGCGCCGCTGCTGGCGCTGCTGCCCGCGCTCGGCGGCCTGTCCCCCGCGGCCGCGTCCCTGCGTACCCGGCTGCTCGCCTGGGACCGGCGCATGGCGGCCGACTCCACCGACGCGACCGTCTTCTCGGCGTTCCGGGCGGCGACGGTGCGCCACCTCGCCGCCGATCCCGCCTTCGCGGGCCTGGCGGGAGCGCCCGGCGGCCCGGAGGTGTTCCATCCCTGGCTGTACCTGCTCCCCCGCGTCGGGTACGCCCTGGAAGGCCTGCTGACGACCTCCCTCCTGCCCGGCCTCGACCGCGCCGCGCACGTCCGCGCGGCCCTGGAGGAGACGGCCGCCGCCGCGGCCCCCGACACGCCGTGGTCCGAGGTCCACCGCCTTGCCCCCTGGTCGGCGCTCCCGGACGCGCAGGCGCGGTGGCCCGGGCTGGGCGGCGACCACGACTGCGTCAACGCCACCTCCTCCGTTCCCGGGTTCACCGACCTCAGCGCCCGCGCCTCGGCCGCCCGCTACGTCTGGGACCTCGCCGACCGCGAGGCCAGCCTCTGGGCGGTACCGCTGGGCGCCGACGGCGTGGCCGGATCACCCCACCACCTCGACCAGCTGCCCCTGTGGGCCCGCTGCGAACTCGTCCCCGTCGTCACCGACTGGGCCCTCCTCACCAAGGACTCCAGATGATCTCCACCAGACAGCCCGTGCACACCCAGGTCGTCGAGGGCTTCGGCACGGTCACCCTCACCCCCGTCGACCCGGCCGCCGACTCCGTTCTGATCCACAGCTGGGTCACCGAGGAGCGGGCCCGGTTCTGGGGCATGGGCGACGCCGACCGCGAACTGGTGCAGGAGATCTACGAGGACGTCGACCGCCGCACCACGCACCACGCGTACATGGTCAGCCGCGACGGCGAGCGGGTGGCGCTGTTCCAGTCGTACGACTGCGCGGAGGACCGGGTCAGCGAGTGCTACGAGGTCCGCCCCGGCGACATCGGCGCGCACCTGCTCGTCGGCCCCGTCCAGGGCGCCGCGGAGCCGGGCTTCACGGGCGCCCTCATGGAGGTCTTCATCGGGTTCGTCTTCTCGGACCCCGCGGCGCGCCGCGTCGTCGTGGAGCCGGACGCCCGCAACGAGAAGGCCGTCGCGCGCATGGAGCGCGCGGGCTTCACCCTGGGTCCGGAGGTCGAGCTCCCGGAGATCGACCTCCCCGAGGTGCACCTCCCGGCGAAGCGCGCCCGCCTCGCCTTCTTCGAGGACCCGGAGCCGGTGTCGCGGCACCGGTGACGACCACCGGCGCGGCGGCCGGGGCCCGGTCGCCGCGCCGGGCGACGGCCGGGGCTCGCGACGGACGAACCTCGCGACAGACGAAGGGGCGGTGCCCGGGTCTCCCCGGGCCCCGCCCCATCGGAAGGGCCGCGTCGGCGGCCGCT